>NZ_JBEOSM010000010.1:0-67128 GCF_040302945.1 Microbacterium sp. NPDC096154 | reverse complement strand
GATCCGCGCCGACGTGGTGATCGAGAACTTCCTCCCCGGCACGCTCGAGCGCGTGGGCCTCGGCTACGACGACGTGGCGCGGCAGAACCGCGGGGGCCTCTTCTCACTGTCTCAACACAGTTCCGTGGACTCGCGGCATGAGAACCACAGATCCTGCGCGCCCGAAGGGACTCGAACCCCTAACCTTCTGATCCGTAGTCAGATGCTCTATCCATTGAGCTACGGGCGCTGGGAGGTTAATCCCTCTGTTGCCGCGGCAACCCGTCTACTGTACATCACGCCTGCGTCGCCGCGCGAATCGAGCCGCCCCCGCACGACCGCCCGGGCGCGTCGCGGTCATGGATCACGCGTCAGCGGGCTCGTCGGCCGCGGCGCCGACCTTGCGCCGGCGTCGCGCCTGCGCCGACAGCTTCTGCAGGTCGACCAGGCGCAGCGCCTGCATGCGGGCCTCGCGCATCGACGCGTAGTCCGGATCCTGATCAGGACGGAACGCCTCGATGCGCAGGCGACCCTCGAGGTTCGCCTCGACGTCATGCCAGGCCGCTTCCCGGGCCTGCTCGACCAGCGCGCGCAGCTCCTGCTCATCCTCGGCCTTCGCGCGCAGCGCCTTGGCGACCCCGGCGTACTGCTTGGCGCGGCGGCGCAGGTTGCGCACGTCGCGGTCGCGGTAGTCGTGCGTGCCGTGGGGCTGCGTGTGACGGCCCCACGCCGCCTTCCGCGCGCGGGAGACCGCGTCGGCGGCGGCATCCTGCTCATCGGCGAGCGCGATCAGCGCGTCGCGGGCGGTCTCGCGGAACTGCTGCGGGTCGAACGACGCGCCCAGCGAGATCGTGCTCACCAGGATGGTGTTCTTGACCGACAGCCGAGCGGCCGCGAGCGCGATCGCGACGCCCTCGTCGATGGCATCCGCATTGCGTCCCACGAGCCCTCCTCCCGACCGCCCGAAGCGTCGTATCCCCACGTATGAGCGTAATCGGCGCGCGAGGCTCGCACCGCTCCCGCGACCGGCGAAGGCCGCCGCACGCCCGCAGAGCGGGACGCGCGACGGCCTTCGCCGCGGCGGATCAGACGGTGGCCGGCTCAGCCTCCACCTCGGCCGCGGGCGCCTCGTCGGCCGCCTCGAGGGCGGCGGCGACGACCGGCTCGCGCTCGGGCAGCACCGTGGGGTGCGCGCCGGCCATCTTCTCGATCACGCGGACGACCTGGCACGAGTACCCGTACTCGTTGTCGTACCAGACGTACAGCACGACGTTCTCCTCGTCGACGATCGTCGCGAGGCCGTCGACGATGCCCGCCTTGTTGTTGCCGACGAAATCGGTCGAGACCACCTCGGGCGACTCGACGTAGTCGACCTGCTGGCGCAGCGGCGATGTGAGCGACACCTGGCGCAGGAAGCCGTTGAGCTCGTCCTTGGTGGTGGCGCGCTCGAGCTGCAGGTTGAGGATCGCGAGCGACACGTCGGGGGTGGGAACGCGGATGGCGTTGCCCGAGAGCTTGCCGGCCAGCTGCGGCAGCGCCTTCGCGACGGCCTTGGCGGCGCCGGTCTCGGTGATGACCATGTTCAGCACCGCCGAGCGGCCGCGACGGTCGCCCTTGTGGAAGTTGTCGATCAGGTTCTGGTCGTTCGTGAACGAGTGCACCGTCTCGACGTGGCCGCGCACCACGCCATACGACTCGTCGATCACACCGAGCACGGGCGTGATCGCGTTGGTCGTGCACGAGGCGGCCGACAGGATCGTGTCGTCGGCGGTGATCCCGTCGCTGTTGACGCCGTAGACGACGTTCTTGATCGCACCCTTGCCCGGGGCAGTGAGCAGCACGCGCGCCGCGCCCTTCGCCTGCAGGTGCTGCGACAGGCCGGCCTCGTCGCGCCAGCGACCCGTGTTGTCGACGATGATCGCGTCGCGGATGCCGTACGCCTCGTAGTCGACGGTCGCCGGGTCATCCGAGTAGATGACCTGGATGAGCGTGCCGTTGGCGAGGATCGTGTTGTTCTCCTCGTCGATCTCGATCGAGCCGGCGAAGGGCCCGTGCACCGAGTCGCGGCGCAGCAGGCTGGCGCGCTTCTTGAGGTCCATGTCGCCGCCCTTGCGCACCACGATGGCGCGCAGGCGCAGGCCCGATCCGTTGCCGGTGTGCGCGAGCAGGATGCGCGCGAGCAGGCGGCCGATGCGGCCGAAGCCGTAGAGCACGACGTCGGTGGGCTGCGGGGTCTCGGCGTCGATCACAGGCGCGAGTTCGCCGCGCAGGAACGCGTCGATGTGCCCGGCCTCGTAGGTGCCGCCGACCTCGTCGTAGCGGGTCACGAGGCGCGCCACGTCGATCGACGAGGCGCCGGGGCCGATGCGGTCGATCGACTCGAGCACCGCGAGCGTCTTGACGGGGTTCAGCACGTCGTCGCCGTGCAGCCGCGCGAAGCGGTGCGCCTTGATGATCTCGATCGGCGAGCGGTTGATGAGCCGGCGGCCGTGGATGGACGGCACGATGCCGTGTGTGCGGTAGAGCCGGCCGATGAGCGGGATCATCCGCTCGGCCAGCTCCTCGCGCTTGATCCACTCCGCGCGGTGCGCTTCGTACTGGGGCAGGTCGTAACCGGGCGCCTCGTTCTCGCTCACGCTCGCTCATACTCCTTCGTCGATGCGGGGTCTCGTCGATGCGGGGGTCGACTCCGGGATCATCCGCGCGACCGATGCTCTTCGAGCCTACGAAGCAGATCCCTCCGTTTTCACGCGAGAGAGGAGGCAAGAACCGGGGAACTTTCGGAATATGCAGGATCTCGCCACTCGGAGCTCGCATGGCTCATTGGGCGAGACGCACGTCGGCGCGGATCATTGGGCACATCTTCCCGGGGACTTCGCCCCCTCCCGTGGCTACTGTGGGATGGCGGGATTCCGCCGATCACAGGCTCCCGCGGGGGAAGGAGTCACGATGCCCGCATCCGACGCCACGACGCTGCTCGCGATCGTGAATGAGGACGGCTCTGCCGCCGTCGTCTCAGGCGACGTGCTGACCGAGTTCGACACGAAGACCATCGAGGACGGTCGCCACGCGATCATGATGCACGCCATCGCGTCGGCGCAGGAGCGGGACGGCGCCGTGCACCTGCACGTCACCGAGCCCGAAGGCGTCTGGCCCCTGGTCGTGCATCCGGACGGCACCATCGAGCCCGACGAGACCCCCGACGAACAGCACGCGGCCGACGACGAGCAGGATGCGCCGACGCCGGATGCGCCGACGCCGACCGAGGCCGCTTCCGCCCGCGGCGTGGGCGAGCAGCGCCCCGACGGCGCCGGCCGGCCCAAGGCTGCGAAGACCGAGGACCCGAAGACCGAGGACCCGAAGTCCGAGGACCCGACGGCGGCAGCGTCGCTCGCGGCATCGCCCCGCTCCTCCGAGCAGCTGAGCGCGACGGCCCTCGCGACGACGAGCCTGCCGGTCGCCGACGTCGCGTACGACGATGACGACGACGACAGCGACGTGGTGGACGATCCGGCGCCCGGGCTGCCCACGCGACGCCAGCAGCGCGCGGCGAGCGAGCCGCGCCCCGCCGGCCCTGCCCCGCAGCCGAAGTCTGCGGCATCGACGCCCAAGGCCACCACGGCCGTGCACGACGTCATCACGCTCGTCGACGGCGACGAGCCGGCCGCCGCCGAGGCGCCGGAGCATCAGAGCCCGCAGGCCCCGGAGCAGCCGAGGACGGACGCCCAGAGCAAGGGCGCCAAGACCGCCGCCGAGCCCGCGTCGGCACCCAGACGCCGCGGGCGTCTCAGCCCGAGCCGCGGCCGAGCTCCGCCGCATCGGCCGCCCCGAAGCCCGCACCGTCACCCGCCGCGAAGCCCGCACCGAGCCCGAAGCCCGCGCCGGCACCCGCCGCGAAACCCGCCCCGAGCCCGAAGCCCGCGCCGGCACCGAGCGCGGCGGTCAAGCCGCCGACGCCGATCAAGGCACCGGCCCCCGCCACGCCGCCGACGCCGTCCAAGGCTGAGGCTCCCTCCACGCCGATGCCCGCCAAGGCGGAGGCCCCAGCCAAGACGGAGGCTCCCGCGAAGACGCCGGCGCCCGCGCCCAGCCCGAAGCCCACCCCGGAAGCCGCGGCCCCGGCCACGGTCGACGCGCTCGGCGGTGCCGCCGCCGGACAGGGGTCGGCGCCGCTTCCGCCTGCGCCCGTCGCGCCGCCGGCACCTCAGACCCGCGCCTCGCGACCCCGCGGCGAGGAGCCCGCGCGACCGGCTCGCGACACGACGGACGGCGCCGCACGCGGCGGCCGGCCGGCGCGGACCGGCCGCGAGGAGACAGCCGACGGACGGCGCTCGTTCCTCACTCCCGAGCGCGTCGAAGAGCCCGCCGAGAAGGGCTGGCGGGGCTTCCTCGCCAAGACGGGCATGCGCGTGCCCCCGAGCGCCGAGGAGCGCTCGGAGCGGGCCGACATGTCGACCGTCTCCCAGCACTGGCCCGGTCCGCGCACGATCGCGATCGTGAACGGCAAGGGCGGCTCCGGCAAGACGCCGACCACGATCCTCACCGCGGCGGTCTTCGCGCGCTACGGCGGAGCCGGCGTCCTCGCATGGGACAACAACCAGACGCGCGGCACGCTGGGCTGGCGCACCGAGCAGGGCCCCCACGATGCCAGTCTGCACGACCTCCTCCCTCAGACCGACCGGCTGCTCTCGGCGCAGGCGCAGTCGGCGGACCTCGCCCACTACGTGCACCACCAGACGCGCGACCGCTACGACGTGCTGCGTTCGCGCCCGATGCTCCTGGCGAACGAGCAGCGCATCGAGAAAGAGGACGTCGACCGCATCCACGCGGTAGCGGCCAAGTACTACCGGCTGATCATCATGGATTCGGGCAACGACGAGTCCGATCCCATGTGGCGTCGCATGATCGATCTGACCGACCAGCTGGTGGTCGCGACCACCACACGCGCCGAGCACGCCGAGGCGGGCGCGCTGCTGCTCGAGGCGCTCGCCGAGCGCGACGAGCGCTCGGCGAGCCTGGTCGAGAACTCCGTGGCGGTCGTCAGCCAGGCCGATCCGCATGCTCAGCCCGCCGACGTGCGCAGTGTGGTCGAGGGCTATCGCGCCCTGTCGCGCGATGTCGCGACCATCCCCTACGACCCGGCCATGGCGGGCGGTCTGCTGCACTTCAACGCGCTGCGCCCCGCCACGCGGCGCGCGTGGCTCGGCGCCGCCGCGGCGATCGCCCGGGGCCTCGGGCCCGAGCACGCCTGACGCGGCTTGTCGGGTCCCCCGGGCCCGACGAGCCGCCGACGCCCGCGAGTTGCGAGGTCCGCGAACCGCTCGTATTCTTTGTGCACGTACGACTTGGTTGGTGCACGTAGGAAATCTGTGCGCCGCTCACGAAGGAGTGACCGTGCAGTATCACCACAACGGCTACCGTCCGGGCGACCCGATGCTGGAGCCCGCCCTTCCGGGCCGCCCCGCCGAACCGCTCCAGGACGGCGACCTCGTCGATGTGCTGATCATCGGCACGGGCCCGGCGGGCATGATGCTGGCCGCGCAGCTCTCGGTGTTCGGCGACGTGCACGCGCGCATCATCGACCGCAACCCGGAGCCCCTGACGATCGGCCGCGCCGACGGCGTGCAGGTGCGCACCGTCGAGACCTTCCAGGCCTTCGGCCTCGCGCGCCAGATGATCGACGAGGGCTACCACATCATCCAGACCGCGTTCTGGGGCCCGGATGACGCCGAGCGCGGCCGCATCGTGCGCACGCACCGCATGCCCGACGACGAGGAGAACCTGTCGGAGATGCCGCACCTGGTCGTGAACCAGGCGCGCATGCAGCAGTACCTGCAGGGCTTCATGGACCGCCAGCCGTCGCGCCTGCGCCCCGACTACGGATTCGAGTTCGTGAGCCTCGAGGTCGACCAGCAGGCCACCCGGCACCCCGTCTCCGTGACCCTGCGCCGCGTGCAGGCATCCGGGTGGGACGGCACCGACAAGCCCGGCGGCGACGCCCTGGCCGAGCTCACCGAGGTCGAGACCATCACGGTGCGCGCCAACTACGTCGTCGGCTGCGACGGCGCCCGCTCGGGCGTGCGCGAGGCCATCGGCGGGAAGCTCGAGGGCGACCGGCAGAACCACGCATGGGGCGTGCTGGACATCCTGGCGACGACCGACTTCCCGGACGTGCGGCTGAAGAGCGTCATCCAGTCGGCCGAGCACGGCAGCATCCTGCTCATCCCCCGTGAGGGCGGGCACCTGTTCCGTCTCTACGTCGACCTCGGCACGATCACGCCCGAGAATCGCGACCACGTGCGCGCCATGACGGCCGAGCAGGTCGCCGACGCCGCGCGCGCGGTGCTGGCGCCGTACACGCTCGACGTCAAGGACGTCGCGTGGTTCAGCATCTACGAGGTCGGCCAGCGCGTCACCGACAAGTTCGACGACGTGCCGGCCGAGCTGGTCGGCCACCGCATGCCGCGCGTGTTCATCGCCGGCGACGCGTGCCACACCCACTCCGCCAAGGCCGGCCAGGGCATGAACGTGTCGATGCAGGACACGTTCAACCTCGGCTGGAAGCTCGCGCACGTGCTGCTCGGACGCGCACCCGAGGCGCTGCTGGACACCTACTCGGCCGAGCGCCAGCGCATCGCGCAGGACCTGATCGACTTCGACCGCGAATGGTCGAGCCGGATGGCCGCCGGCCCGATGGACCCGGAGCACCCGGAGCGCGGCGGCATCCATCCCGACGAGATCGCCGAGTTCTACCAGCGCTCGTACCTCTACACGTCGGGCACCGCGACGCAGTACGGCCCCTCGATGATCACAGGCGAGGGCACGCACCAGCAGCTCGCGACCGGCTATCCCGTGGGCATGCGCTTCAAGTCGGCCCCGGTCGTGCGCATCAGCGACGGCTACGGCCTGCACCTCGGCCACGTGCACCGGGCCGACGGCGCCTGGCGCATCTACGCGTTCGCCGACGCCACGCGCGAGAAGCACACGGCCTTCCTCGACTGGCTCGCTGCCTCGCCCGAGTCGCCCGTGGTGCGCTACACGCCCGAGGGCGCCGACGGCGACAGCGTGATCGACGTGCGCGGCATCTACCAGCAGCACTTCGAGCAGCTCGGCTTCGAGGCCGTGCCCGCCGCACTCAAGCCGACCAAGGGCGCCTTCGGGCTGACCGACTACGAGAAGGCGTTCTCGGCCGACGTGGACGGGGCCGAGGACATCTTCGACGCCCGCGGCATCGACCGCGAGCGCGGCGCCGTCGTCGTGGTGCGCCCCGACATGTACGTCGCCGACGTGCTGCCGCTCGACGCGACCGGGCAGCTGGCCGCGTTCTTCGACCACGTGCTGACCACGAGGTCGTGAGCGTGGCCGACGAGCGCACGGCCATCCGCTCGCTCGCGGGCCAGACGGGGCACCTCATCCGGCGCGCGCAGCAGCGCCACACCGCCCTGTGGGGCGAGGTGGTGTCGGACGCCGTGACAGGACCGCAGTACGCCGTGCTCGCCGTGCTGCACGAGCGCCCCGGGGCCAGCCAGCGCGAGCTGGGCGAGGCGCTCGAGCTCGACGCCTCGACGATCGCGGGCCTCGTCGCGCGCCTCGAGGCGCGCGGCCAGATCACGCGCGACCCCCACGAGGGCGACGGCCGCAAGAAGGTGCTGCACCTCACCGACGCCGGCGCCGCCGTGCGCGCCGAGCTCGCTCCCCGCGTCGACCGGCTGCAGGTCGCGCTGACCGCGAACCTGACCGCCGACGAGCGCGCGCAGCTGACCAGCATGCTGCAGCGCATCCTGACCGACTGACCCGCCGCCCCATACCCCGACCCCGGTCCAGGACGGACCGGAGCGCGATCCGCGAACGGATCCGCACAAGACGAAGGAGTCCCCGCCGTATGGCCACCACCTCGACCATCACACTGCGTGTGCGTGCCGACCGCGCGCGAGTGACGTTCGCGACCATCGTCGGCACCACCGTGGAGTGGTACGACTACTTCGTCTACGCGGCCATGGCCGGCCTGGTGTTCGGCAAGCTGTTCTTCGAGCCCGCGGGCGCCGGCGTGGCGACCATCCTGTCGTTCGCGACCGTCGGCATCAGCTTCCTGTTCCGGCCGCTCGGCGCGTTCCTCGCCGGGCACTTCGGCGACAAGCTGGGCCGCCGCATGGTGCTCGTCGTGACGCTGCTCGTCATGGGCGTGGCGACCACCGCGATCGGCCTGCTGCCCACCTACGAGCAGATCGGCATGGCGGCGCCGCTGCTGCTCATCCTGCTGCGCGTGCTGCAGGGCGTCTCGGCCGGCGGCGAATGGGGCGGCGCGGTGCTGATGGCCGTCGAGCACGCCCCTCGCGGCCAGCGCGGTCGCTACGGTGCCGCTCCCCAGATCGGCGTGCCGCTCGGCCTGCTGCTGTCGTCGGGCGTGATGGCGCTGATGACCGGCGTGATCAGCCCCGGCGACGCGTTCGAGGAGTGGGGATGGCGCGTGCCGTTCCTGCTGAGCATCGTGCTCATCGGCATCGGCTACTTCGTGCGCCGGTCGGTCGAGGAGAGCCCCGTGTTCGCGCAGATCGCCGAGCGCAAGGCCCAGACCAAGGCGCCGCTCATGCAGCTGCTGCGCACCTTCCCCCTGCTCGTGCTGCTCGCCGCGCTCAGCTTCGCGGGCCAGAACGCCACCGGCTACATGACCACGGGCGGCTTCATCCAGAACTACGCCACCGGCGACGCCCTCGGCATGGAGCGCACCCCGGTGCTGCTGGCCGTGACCGGGTCCGCCGTCACGTGGCTGGTGTTCACGTGGGTGGCCGGATGGCTCTCCGACCGGATCGGACGCCGCACGACGTACATCATCGGCTGGGTCTCGCTGCTCGTGGCCCTCGCGGCGCTGTTCCCGCTGGTGAACACGGGCGACCCGGTGCTGCTCTTCCTGGGCCTGGCGCTGCTGACGGTGGGCCTGGGTCTCGCGTATGGCCCGCAGGCCGCGTGGTTCGCCGAGCTGTTCCCCGCGTCGGTGCGATTCTCGGGCGTCTCGATCTCGTACGCCCTCGGGTCCATCCTGGGCGGCGCGTTCTCGCCGATGATCTCGGCCTGGCTGCTGCAGCAGACCGGCTCGACGCTGTCGATCACGCTCTACCTTTCCGTGATGGTCGCCATCGCGCTGGTGGCGACCCTGCTGCTGCGCGACCGGATGGGCATCCCGCTCGGCCCCGACCACGAGGACGAGCAGCGCGTGGGGGCCGTGTACGGCCGCCGCTGACCGGGCCAATCGGGCGAAGCCGTCGAGGGCATATCCGCGTCTCGACGGCTTCGCCGTTCTCGGGAAGACTGAGCGGCGGCACCCCTTCCGCCCGAGTGCACACCAATGTGCGTGTGGTCTCGCCTGACCCCGAGTGCACACGCAGATTGGTGTGGAGCGGAGCCGGGCGGAGCGAGTGCACACGCACATTGGTGTGCAGTGGTTCCGCGGGAGGGAGGGATCGTATATGATTTCAGATACGACATCCGACGAGAGCAAAGGAGCTCGGTACGTGACCGACGCAACGACCGATCCCCGCTTCGCCGCGCTGGCCCCCGCCCTCGGCGGCCGCGCGCCCGGCAAGATCATCGCCGTGCACCTGGCATACGAGTCGCGCGCCGCCCAGCGCGGACGCCGCCCCGCCGCTCCGTCCTACTTCTTCAAGCCCGCGAGCTCCGTGTCGGCGAGCGGATCCGAGATCGAGCGCCCCGCGGGCACCGAGCTGCTCGCGTTCGAGGGCGAGGTCGCGCTGATCATCGGCACGGCCGCGCGCAGCGTGTCGCTCGAGCAGGCCTGGGACCACGTCGGATGGGTGACCGCGTCCAACGACTGGGGCCTGTACGACCTGCGCGGCAACGACAAGGGCTCGAACGTGCGCAACAAGGGCCGCGACGGCTACACGCCGCTCGGCCCCCAGCTGATCGACGCGCGCACGATCGACCCGCGCGCGCTGCGGGTGCGCACCTGGCGCAACGGCGAGCTCGTGCAGGACGATCGGACGAGCGACGAGCACCTGATCTTCCCGCTCGCGCAGTTCGTGGCCGACCTGTCGCAGCACTTCACGCTCGAGCCGGGCGACATCATCCTCACCGGCACGCCCGCGGGCTCGTCGGTGGCCGTGCCCGGCGACGTGATCGAGGTCGAGGTGGACGCTCCGGATGCCGCCGGCGCGCCCTCGAGCGGGCGTCTCGTCACGACCGTGGTCGAGGGACCGGGCGACTTCGACCCCGCGGTCGGGTCGCTGCCGAAGGTCGACGACCTGCAGCGCGAGGAGGCGTGGGGGTCGCGCGAGGCGGCCGGCCTCGCCGAGCCGCAGCCCGTGCTGACCGACGCGCTGCGCGCCAAGCTCATGGAGGCCCCCGTCGCGGGCCTGTCGCAGCAGCTGCGCCAGCGCGGCATCCGCTCGATCTTCATCGACGGCCCGAAGTCGGACACGCCCGGCGCCAAGATCGTCGGCACGGCCAAGACCCTGCGCTTCGTGCCGCTGCGGGAGGACCTCTTCAAGACCCACGGCGGCGGCTACAACGCCCAGAAGCGCGCGTTCGACGCGGTGCAGCCGGGCGAGGTGATCGTGATCGAGGCGCGCGGCAACGCCGGATCGGGCACGCTCGGCGACATCCTGGCCCTGCGCGCGCAGGCGCGCGGCGCGGCCGGCATCGTGACGGACGGCGGCGTGCGCGACTACGCGCAGGTCGCGGGCTTCGACATCCCCGTGTTCTCGCAGGGCGGCCACCCCGCCGTGCTCGGGCGCTACCACGTGCCGTGGGAGCACGACGTGACGATCGCCTGCGGGGGCGTCACCGTGCAGCCCGGCGACATCATCGTCGGCGACGACGACGGCGTGATCGTGATCCCGCCCGCCCTGGCCGAGGAGGTCGCCGACGGATGCCTCGCGCAGGAAGCCGAGGACGCGTGGATCGCCGCGCAGGTCGAGGCCGGGCATCCGGTCGACGGCCTGTTCCCCATGAACGCCGAGTGGCGCGCGCGCTACGAGGCCGAGACCGGTGCGCACCGGGACCAGGCCTGACACGACCATGACCGCCATCGAGACCGCGAGCAAGTCCGAGCGCGCGTACGAGTGGATCCGGGAGCGCATCTCCCGGCGCGAGTACGGGCCGGGCTACCGCCTCGTGCTCGGCACGATCGCCGACGCGCTGGACATGAGCGTGGTGCCGGTGCGGGAGGCGATCCGGCGTCTGGAAGCCGAGGGGCTCGTGGAGTTCGAGCGCAACGTCGGCGCGCGCGTGGCGCTGGTCGACCGCGACGAGTACGTGCACTCGATGCAGACGCTCGGCGTGGTCGAAGGGGTCGCCACGGCGCTGTCGGCCCCCGGCCTCACCCCCGACGATCTCGATCGGGCCGAGGCGGTCAACGCCCGGCTGAAGGCGCTGCTCGACGACTTCGACCCGTATCGCTTCTCGCGCCTCAACGAGGAGTTCCACTCGCTGCTGTACGCGGCCTGCCCCAACCCGCACATCGTCGACCTGGTGCACCGCGGCTGGAACCGCGTGCACAACCTGCTCGACACGACCTTCGCGTTCGTGCCCGCTCGCGCCCACGAGTCGGTGCAGGAGCACGCGCACCTGGTCGAGCTGATCCGCTCCGGAGCGGACGTGCTCGACATCGAGATGGCCGCGCGCCAGCACCGCTGGCGCACCATGAACGCCTATCTCGCCGACCACTGACCATCTTCCGATCCACCCCTCGACGCAGGAGGAACCCGAATGAACACCACCCCGAACGAGACCGCTCCCGACTACACCGAGCGGCACGTTCCCGCCGACCTGCCGGAGAAGATCCAGCACTACATCGGCGGAGCGCACGTCGACTCGATCGACGGCGACACGTTCGACGTGCTCGACCCCGTGTCGAACCAGACGTACATCCAGGCCGCGGCGGGCAAGAAGGCCGACATCGACGCCGCCGTCACCGCCGCGCGCAAGGCGTTCCTCGAGGGCCCCTGGCCCGAGATGCTGCCCCGCGAGCGGTCGCGCATCCTGCACCGCATCGCCGACATCGTCGAGTCGCGCGATGCCCGCCTCGCCGAGCTCGAGTCGTTCGACTCGGGTCTGCCCATCACGCAGGCGCTCGGCCAGGCCCGCCGTGCGGCCGAGAACTTCCGCTTCTTCGCCGACCTGATCGTGGCGCAGGCCGACGACACCTTCAAGGTGCCGGGCCGCCAGATCAACTACGTCAACCGCAAGCCGATCGGCGTCGCCGGCCTGATCACTCCCTGGAACACGCCGTTCATGCTCGAGTCGTGGAAGCTCGGCCCGGCGCTGGCCACGGGCAACACGGTCGTGCTCAAGCCGGCCGAGTTCACTCCCCTGTCGGCCTCGCTGTGGGCCGGCATCTTCGAGGAGGCGGGCCTGCCCGAGGGCGTGTTCAACATCGTGCACGGCTTCGGCGAGGACGCCGGCGACGCGCTCGTGAAGCACCCGGATGTGCCGCTCATCTCGTTCACGGGCGAGAGCCGCACGGGCCAGATCATCTTCGGCAACGCCGCGCCCTACCTGAAGGGCCTGTCGATGGAGCTCGGCGGCAAGTCGCCCGCCGTGGTCTTCGCCGACGCCGACCTCGACGCCGCGATCGACGCGACCATCTTCGGCGTGTTCTCGCTGAACGGCGAGCGCTGCACGGCCGGCTCGCGCATCCTGGTGCAGCGCGACGTGTACGACGAGTTCGTCGAGCGCTACGCCGCCCAGGCGAAGCGCGTGAAGGTCGGCTACCCGCACGACCCGGCGACCGAGGTCGGCGCGCTCGTGCACCCCGAGCACTACGACAAGGTGATGTCGTACGTCGAGATCGGCAAGAGCGAGGGCCGTCTGGTCGCGGGCGGCGGTCGCCCCGAGGGCTTCGACGAGGGCAACTTCGTCTCGCCCACGGTGTTCGCGGACGTGAAGCCGGATGCCCGCATCTTCCAGGAGGAGATCTTCGGCCCGGTCGTCGCGATCACGCCGTTCGACACCGACGAGGAGGCCCTGGAGCTGGCCAACAACACCAAGTACGGCCTCGCGGCGTACATCTGGACCAACGACCTCAAGCGGGCGCACAACTTCTCGCAGAACGTCGAGGCCGGCATGGTGTGGCTGAACTCGAACAACGTGCGCGATCTGCGCACGCCGTTCGGCGGCGTCAAGGCCTCGGGCCTCGGCCACGAGGGCGGCTACCGCTCGATCGACTTCTACACCGACCAGCAGGCCGTGCACATCACGCTCGGCAAGGTGCACAACCCGACCTTCGGCAAGGAGGGCGGATCGGCTCACTGAGCCACCGCCCCCACCCACCTCCGCCCGCCCCCTGTTCGTCGAGCGAGCGAGCGAAGCGAATCGAAACGGCGCACCATCGCCATGAGGCCGTTCCACCGTTTCGACTCGGTCGCTTCGCTCCCTCGCTCAACGAGCGAGGTGGGTGGGACATCCCGAACCAAGAAAGCAGAGACGTTGACATGACCACCGAACCCACCACCGACCGCCGCGGAACCCTGACCTCGTCGGGCTTCTTCGTCTCGCAGGAGGCCCCGATCGAGGCCGAGAACGCCGTCGCGACCCCGAAGGCGCCGGCGCCCGACATCCTCCGCTGCGCCTACATGGACCTGGTCGTGACCGACCTGAAGAAGTCGCGCGAGTTCTACGTCGACATCCTCGGCCTTCACGTGACCGAGGAGGACGACGAGGCCATCTACCTGCGCTCGACCGAGGAGTTCATCCACCACAACCTCGTGCTGCGCAAGGGTCCGATCGCGGGCGTCGCCGCGTTCTCGTACCGCGTGCGGACCCCTGAGGACCTCGACAAGGCCGTGGCCTTCTATGAGGAGCTCGGCTGCCGCGTCATCCGCAAGCCGGAGGGCTTCACGAAGGGCATCGGCGACTCGGTGCGCGTGGAGGACCCGCTGGGCTTCCCGTACGAGTTCTTCTACCAGGCCGACCACGTCGAGCGTCTGTCGTGGCGCTACGACCTGCAGATCCCCGGCGAGCTCGTGCGCCTGGACCACTTCAACCAGGTCACGCCGGATGTGCCCCGCGCGGTGCGTCACTACCAGGACCTCGGCTTCCGCGTCACGGAGGACATCCAGGACGAGGAGGGCACGGTCTACGCCGCGTGGATGCGCCGCAAGCCCACCGTGCACGACACCGCCGCGACCGGCGGCGACGGCCCGCGCATGCACCACGTCGCCTTCGCCACGCACGAGAAGCACAACATCCTGGCGATCTGCGACAAGCTCGGAGCGCTGCGCCGTTCGGACGCGATCGAGCGCGGCCCCGGCCGCCACGGCGTCTCGAACGCGTTCTACCTGTACCTGCGCGACCCCGACGGCCACCGCGTCGAGATCTACACGCAGGACTACTACACGGGCGACCCCGACAACCCGGTCGTCACGTGGGACGTGCACGACAACCAGCGCCGCGACTTCTGGGGCAACCCGGTCGTCCCGAGCTGGTACACCGAGGCGTCGCTCGTGCTGGACCTGGACGGCAACCCGCAGCCCGTCGTGTCGCGCGAGCACAAGAGCGAGATGGCGGTGACCATCGGCGCCGACGGCTTCTCGTACACCCGCGCCGACGACGAGCAGGAGATGCCGTCGTGGAAGCAGGGCGAGTACAAGCTCGGCCACCAGCTGTAAGGACGAGAGCACATGCTGACATCGGAGCAGATCGCTCAGATCGCCGCGGAGCTGGCCGAGGCGGATCGCGCCCACAGCGTGATCCCCCGCATCACGGCCCGCTTCCCCGAGGCGACCATCGAGGACTCGTACGCGATCCAGGGCATCTGGCGCGACTCGCAGATCGCCGCGGGGCGGCGCCTCGTGGGGCGCAAGATCGGTCTGACGTCGAAGGCGATGCAGCAGGCGACGGGGATCACCGAGCCCGACTACGGGGTCATGTTCGATGACACCGTGTGGGAGTCGGGCTCGGTGATCCCGGCCGAGGACTTCTCGAACATCCGCATCGAGGTCGAGCTCGCGTTCGTGCTGAAGGACCCGCTGGAGGGCCCCGCCTGCACGCTGTTCGACGTGCTGCGGGCCACCGAGTACGTCACGCCCGCGCTCGAGGTGCTGAACTCGCACATCGAGATGGAGGGTCGCACGATCGTCGACACGATCAGCGACAACGCCGCCTACGGCGGCATGGTGCTGGGCGGCCGGCCCATGCGGCCCGACGACCTCGACCTGCGCTGGGTGGGCGCCATGCTCTACCGCAACGAGCAGATCGAGGAGACGGGCGTCTCGGGCGGCGTGCTGGGTCACCCCGGAATGGGCGTGGCGTGGCTCGCGAACAAGATGCACCAGCACGGCGCCCGGCTCGAGGCGGGCGAGATCATCCTGGCCGGCTCGTTCACGCGACCCGTGTGGGCCAAGGCGGGAGACAGCATCCTGGCCGACTACGGGCAGATGGGGACGATCGCATGCAGTTTCGCCTGAGCCCCACGCTGCGGCATCGCCTGGCCGAGTCGGATCGCGCGCTGTACGGCGGCTGGATCTGCTCGGGATCGCCCGTGATGGCCGAGATCATGGCCGGAGCAGGGCTCGACTGGCTCATGATCGACATGGAGCACGGACCGGTCGGGCTGAGCGAGGTGCAGTCGCTGCTGCAGGCGACCGCCGCCTACCCCGTGACGACGATCGTGCGGGTGCCCGCGAACGACGCCGTGTGGATCAAGCAGGTGCTCGACCTCGGCGCCCAGACGATCATGGTGCCCATGGTGTCCACGGCCGCCGAGGCCGAGGCGGCCGTCGCGCACGCGTCGTACCCGCCCCGGGGCCACCGGGGCGTGGGCAACGCGCTCGCGCGATCCGGCCGCTGGAACCGCGTGGACGACTACCTCGCCCACGCCGCCGAGCACACCTCGGTGATCGCGCAGATCGAGACCGCCCAGGGCGTCGAGAACGCCGAGGAGATCGCGGCGGTCGACGGCGTCGACGGCGTGTTCGTCGGCCCGAGCGACCTGGCGGCGTCGATGGGCCTGATCGGCCAGCAGACGCACCCGGATGTCGTCGCCGCCGTGCAGCGGGCGTTCGAGGGCGTGCGGGCGGCGGGCAAGCCCGTCGGCGTCAACGCGTTCGTCGAGTCGGCCGCGCGCGGCTACGTCGAAGCCGGTGCGCGGTTCGCGCTGGTGGGCGCCGACGTGGGACTCGCGGCCCGCGGCGCCGAGAAGCTGGCCGCGACGTTCATCCCGGCGGCCGACGACACGCAGCGCGCGTCGTACTGACCCCGGACACGAGACGAGGGGCGAGCGGATCACTCCGCCCGCCCCTCGTCGTGTCGGGGCCGTCGTGCGTCAGGCCTGCAGCTGACGGCGACGGACCAGCATCAGGGCCGCGCCGGCGCCGATCAGCAGGATGGCCGCCGGGAGGATCGGCGCCATGACCGCGCCCGTGGCGGCGAGCGCGCTGCCGACCACCGTGAAGGTGTCGGTGAACTGCGTGCCGTCGGGCGCGGTGACCACGAGCGTGTACTCGCCGGAGGCAGCCCAGCCCGGGATGCGGATGCCCGTCGCGAAGTCGCCCGAGTCATCCGTCACCACGGTGATCGGGCCCGCGATCACGTCGCCGCCGGGTCCGATGACCTCGACCTCGAGCTCGGTGTTCGGCGGGAAGCCGCCGCCCGTCACGGGCAGCTCCTCCCCCGCGTCGACCGACTCGCCCGCGTCGACCTCGGGTGCGTACACCGCGACCGACGCCGCGCTCACGTGCCCGTCGGCATCGGTGACGGTGACGGTGTAGTCGCCCGGCGCCGCGTCGGCTGGGATGGCCACTGCCGTGCCCGCCGGCAGCGTCCCCTCCGGCGTCATGGTGACGGTGACCGGGTCGCCCACGGGGTCGCCGTCGGCGTCGGTCAGCTGCACCGTCACCTCGGTGCTCGGCGGCCAGCCCTCGCTCGTGACCGGCAGGTCGGATCCGGCGTAGCCGGGACCTGCCGCCGCGGTGCGCGGCGTGTACACCCCGAACGCCGCGAGCGCCCGGATGCCGCCGCCGGTGGTCGCTACCACGGCGTACTCTCCGGCGGTGGCGTCATCCGGCACCGCGATCGGCGCCGTGAGGCCGCCCTCGCCGTCGGTCGTCACCGTGACCGGGTCGCCAACGGGGTCGCCGTCGGCGTCCGTCAGCTGCACCGTCACCTCGGCGTTCGCGGGCCAGCCGCTGCCGGCCGCGTCGAACTCGTCACCCGGGAACGCCGCCGCGGGGGCCGCCACGGTGGGCGTGTACACCGTGATCGTCACCGGAGCGGAGGGCTCCGACACGTTGCCCGCGTCATCGGTCGCGGTCGCGGTGATGGTGTGCTCCCCGTCTTCCAGCGGCTCGGCCGGGGTGAACGTCCACGTGCCGTCCTCGCCGACCTCGGTCTCGCCCACCGGCTCGCCGTCGACGATCACGGTGATCGTGGTGCCGGGCTCGCCGGTGCCCGCGATCTCCGGGGTCGGGTCGCCGATCGCGGCGCCGTCGTCCGGCGTCGTGATGACCGGCGCGTCGGGAGCCGCCGTGTCGACCGCGAACGCGATCGGACCATCGGTCGCCGTGTTGCCCGCCTCGTCGATCGCGGCGGCCTCCACGGTGTGGTCGCCGTCGGCGAGCGGCTCGGTGGGCGTGAACGTCCACGTGCCGTCCTCGCCGACCACGACGTCGCCCACGGGCTCGTCGTCGATGATCACGGTGACGGTCGAGCCCGGCTCGCCCGTGCCGGTGATCGGCGGCGTCGGGTCGTTCACCGCCTCGCCGTCGGAGGGCGAGGTGATCTCGACCGTGGGCGGCGTGGTGTCGACCGCGAACGCGTTGGTCGTCGGCTCCGACACGTTGCCCGCGGCGTCGGTCTGGGCGGCCGTGACGGTGTGGTCGCCCTCGGCGAGCGGCTCCGTCACGGGCGCCGACCAGGTGCCGCCCTCGTCCACCAGCACGTCGTTCGCGATGGGGGCGCCGTCGATCGAGACGTCGACCAGCGCACCGGGCTCACCGGTACCCGTGACGGTCGGCGTCGCGTCGGCGATGCTGCTGCCGTCGGCCGGCGTCTCGATCACGGGCGCGGCGGGCGCGACCGTGTCGATCACGAACGCGACGGGCTCGGACGGGCCCGACTCGTTGCCTGCGGCATCGGTCTGCGTCGCCGTGACCGTGTGCTCGCCCTCGTCGAGCGGCTCGGCGGGCGTGTAGCTCCACACACCCTCCTCGTCCACGACGATCGGCTCGTCGGCGGCCACCGGAGTGCCGTCGATCACCAGCTCGACCGTGGCGCCGGGCTCGCCCGTGCCGGTGATGGCCGGCGTGGCGTCGGCGACCACGTCGCCGTCGGCGGGTGAGGTGATCACGGGCGGCGCGGGGGCCGTCGTGTCGACCGTGAAGTCGTTGCTCGCGGGGTCCGACTCGTTGCCTGCGGCGTCGGTCTGGGTGGCCGTGACGGTGTGGTCGCCCTCGGCGAGCGGGTCGACGACCGGCGTCGACCACGTGCCGTCCTCGGCCACGAGCACATCGTCCGCGACCGGCGCTCCGTCGATCTCGACGTCCACGAGCGCGCCGGGCTCACCCGTGCCCGTCACCGCGGGCGTGGTGTCGTTCGTGCTGCTGCCGTCCGCCGGCGTCAGGATGACCGGGGCGTCGGGGGCGGTGACGTCCGTGACCTCGAACTCGTCGGTCGCGACGATGTCCGTCGGCGTGCCGTCAGGGTTCAGCGCCGTCGCCGTGATCGTGTACGTGCCCTCGGCCGCGGTGCCCGGGATCGGGTACGTCGTGTCGGCGGGGATGGCGCCATCCGCGTCCGTGGTGACGACGATCGGGTCACCGACCGCATCGCCCGCCGGGTCGGTGACCTGCAGGCTCACCCGGTTGGTGACAGGCCAGCCGTCGCCGGTCGCGGTCGTGGAACCACCCGTCTCGGCGTCGGTCGCCGCGACGGTCGGGGTGAAGGCGAGCTGCACGTTCGGGCCGACCGACGACGTGGCCAGATCGAGCGTCAGCGCGTCGGTGCCCGGCAGCAGCACGACCTGCACGGCCGTCACAGACGCCGTCTCGCCGATGCCATCGACTCCCGTGTTCTGCACGTTCAGGTTGATCTGCACGACCTCGGCCAGCAGGTCGAGCACGTCTGCCAGGCCGTCCGTCAGGCCGGTGACCGCCGTGTCGAGGGCGGTGCCCGCGGTGGCGACCGCGGTGTTGAGCACGGGCTGGATCACCGCACCCAGGGCGTCCTGCACGATGCCGGTCGCCAGACCGAGCGGCAGCGGCGCGAGCAGGCCCGTGCCGGCGATCTCGAGATCGGCGTCGGCGGCCAGGAGGTCCTGCACGGTCCCCGTGTAGTCGATCGTGAGGCCCGCGAGAGTCCCGCCCAGCGGCGAGGGGATCGCGAGGTCGGAGTCGACCGTGAGGTCGATGTAGTCGAGGGCGTTGTTCAGCAGGCCGGTGACGTCGGTCTGCAGCTCGCCGAGCAGCTCTGCGACATCCTCGCTGATCGCCTGCAGCAGGGCCGGGCTCAGCAGCGTCGAGTTCGCCGGGATGTCGTTGAGGTCGATTCCGCCGGCGAGATTGACAGTGATGGCGCCCGTGCTGGGGGTGATGGTGATGAGGTCCGTGCTGAGCGTGTCGTCGAGCAGGTCGGACACCGCCGCGCCGAGCCGCGAGTCCACCGTCACGGTGGTCGTGGGGTCGATGACCCCGCCGACCCCTGGGACCAGCGCGACGACATCCTCGACGGCCCCGCCGAGCGCGGTCTGCAGGTCGTCCTCGAGCCCGTTGACCGCCGTGTCCACCGCGGTGACGGCCGCATCCACGTCGCCCGTGAGCCCCGCGACGAGCGGCGACTGCAGGTTCGCCGTGGCGGCGGCGATCTCAGTGGTGCGGGTCAGCGTGCCGTCCTCGGCGAGCGTGGCCTCCGATCCGACGGCGCCCAGCCCGACGTTCGCGGTGGCGAGCAGAGCGTCGCCGCCGATGACCGGCACGTCCGTCAGCGGAAGCAGGTCGAGTCCGAGGCCGGTCGTGCCGGTGTTGGCGGTCGAGGCTCCCCCGGGGAAGGCCTCGGCGTACTGCTCGACCACGCCGAGGTCCAGCACGTCTCCGACGAGGACCTCGTTCGGCAGCCCGAGCGTGAGCAGGCTCAGGGCCTCGACGTCGAGGCCGGGGTCGTCCACGTCCGACGCCGGTCCTTCTGTCGCGTCGACGTAGTCCGCGTGCGCGCCTTCGATGCCCGCGACGGAGTCGAGGTCTCCGCCCAGCAGCGCACCGTCGAGGAACACCGCATCGGCATGCGACTCCTCGCCGACGACGGCGAGTGCGGGGGTGGGCGCGTAGACGCCCAGGGCCGCGAGGCTCGCGGCGGCGAGGCCGGCGACGGTCGAGGTCGCCCTCCGTCTGGCCAGACGCCTGCGCCGAGCGGCGCTGCGGGCAGATGACGCTTCATTGCGGGACATGCATGCTCCGATTCCCTCGAATCCGAATGGGAAGAGCGGGGTCACCGGGGTGCGCCGCAGGCGCGTGTGGCGAGTTCCCCCCTCGCGGCGCCAGTATCCGAGCGGGGCGGCAGACATGTCCACGCCCCCACGCGCCGCCGCGCGCACAGTGCGACGGCCGTGAACGAGGGGAACCTGCGAGAAGTCTGGGTGTCGCCGGTGCGGGACTCCTATGTCACGGGACACGTAACGAAAGCATCACGACATCCGGGCTGGACACGGCGTGCGCCGATCCGCTATTCGCGCGGGGACCTCACCAGTCGCCGTCCTCGTCGCGGAAGCTCTGCACCGCCACGTCGAGCCACGCGCGCGTGCGGGCGTTCGGGCGCATCTCGCGCGACCAGGCGAGCGCGACGAACGGGTTCGAGCCCGGTTCGTCGTCCGTCGGCGTCATGGCCAGGGGCTTCGACACGACGCGCAGCCCCGCGTACGACAGGTCGAGCTTGGGGCGCTGGAACAGCACCGAGAACCCCATGCCCGCGCCCACGAGCGAGCGGACGGTGGCATAGCTGCGCGACCGATGCCGCACGTCGGGCGTGATGCCCGCGTCGCGGAACAGATCGAGCACACGCGTCGAGATGGGCGGCGCGTTGAACAGGATGACCGGGTCGTCGGCCACATCCTGCAGCGTGACCTGGTCGCGGTCGGCGAGCGGGTGGTCGTCGGCCAGCAGCAGGTACGGCCGCACCGACAGCAGCGACACGGTGCGGATGTCCGGCCCGAGGCCCGCGTCGTACAGGAACGCGACATCGATGGAGCCGGCGAGCAGCTGATCCTGCAGGTCGTCGTGATACCCCTCGACGAAGTTGACGTCCACCTCGGGGCACGCCTCGGCGAACGCGCGGAGCATGTGCGGGATCACCGCGGGGGCGAGCGGCATGTAGCAGCCCACCGTGAGAGGCCCGCGCACCCGCGCGCGGTCGTCGCCCGACAGGTGCACGAGCTCGTCGGTGAGGTCGAGGATCTGCCGCGCCTGCGCGAACGCCGCCTGGCCCGCAGAGGTCAGGGTCAGGCCGTGCGCCTTGCGCTTGACGCACAGCTGAGTGCCGGTCAGCCGCTCGAGCTCGGCGAGCGACATCGAGATCGCCGACGGCGCCATGTGCAGGCGGCGTGCCGCCTCGCTGATCGTCCCGGCCTCAGCCGCCGTGACGAAGTGCCACAGCTGACGGAGCGTGATGCTGGGGTTGCCCCGGATGTCCATGGCAATGCCTCCCCGACACATCTTCAGCAGGACTGACGAATCAGCACTGAATTCGCCTGTTTACGTGAGCATACCCGGCGGACAGCATGGAACCATGCCCGACAACGCCGTCTTCCTCAGCCGCGCCGCCGAGATCCTCGGGGCCGAGAACGTCTACCAGCCCGGCGAGGAGCACCCGTACCTCGAGAAGTCCTACGCCGACCCCTACGCCCTGCACCCGGATGCTCCGTCCGCGGCCGGCGTGCGCCCGGGCAGCACCGAGGAGGTGCAGGCGATCGTGCGCCTGGCCAACGAGACGGGCACGAGTCTGTGGACCGTCTCGCGCGGCAAGAACCTGGGCTACGGCGGCGCCGCCCCCCGCACCCCCGACCAGGTCGTGCTCGATCTGAGCCGCATGAACGCCATCGAGAAGGTCGACCCCGAGCTCGCGTACGCCGTCATCCAGCCCGGTGTGACGTTCTTCGACCTGTTCGAGCACATCCAGCAGAACCGCCATCCGCTGTTCGTCTCGGTGCCGGCGCTCGGGTGGGGCTCGGTCCTCGGCAACGCGCTCGACCGCGGCTACGGCATGTCGCCGTACGGCGACCACGTGCAGCAGCTGTGCGGCCTGGAGGTCGTGCTGCCCGACGGATCGCTGCTGCGCACGGGCATGTGGGGGCTCGAGGACAGCCCGCTCGCCAACGTGTTCAAGGGCGGCTTCGGCCCGAACATCGACCAGCTGTTCACGCAGTCGGGCCTGGGCATCGTCGTGCGGGCCGGCATCTGGCTCATGCCGTGGCCCGAGGCGTTCGCCTCCGGTGACATCGTGGTCGACGACGTCGACGACGTCACGACGCTGATCGACCGGATCGCCGACCTGCGCCGTCGCGAGATCTTCCAGAACAACTGCCTCGTGGGCAATGTCGTGCGCGCCGGCACCATGAACGGCCCCCGCTCGCGCTGGTACACCGGCGAGGGGTCCATCCCCGACGACGTGGTCGAGGAGATGCGCCAGAAGATGGGCATCGGGCACTGGAACGCCCGCTTCGCGCTCTACGGCGATCCCGGCATGATCCGCGAGCGCATCCGGATCATCCGGGAGACGTTCGACCTGCCCGGCTTCGAGGTCAAGGTGCGCCTGTACGAGGGCCAGGACGGCAAGCCCGTCACGTACGACGACATCGACGAGAAGGACAAGACCACGATGGCGGGCGTGCCCACGCTCGCCGGTCTGAAGACCGTCGGCTGGTACGCGGAAGACGGCGGCCACACCGACCTGGCCCCGCTCATGCCGGCACGCGGCGAGGAGGTCTACGACTTCTACAAGGAGGTCAAGGCGCTCTACGCCGAGCACGGCTTCGACCTGTACATCGGCTACCACGTGTACGCGCGCCACCTCGTGCACGTCACGATGATCTTCTTCGAGAACGGCAACGCCGAGCAGCTCGAGCGCGCCCGCGCCCTCTACCAGGCCGTGTCGGAGGCGGCGCTGCGCCGGGGCTACACGCCCTACCGGGGCCACATCGACAACATGGACGACATCGCGGCGGGCTTCTCGTGGAACGACGGCGCCGCCATGCGCTTCCAGGAGCTGCTGAAGGACGCGATCGATCCGAACGGCATCCTCTCCCCCGGCAAGCAGGGCGTCTGGCCGAAGCGCCTGCGCGGCTGATCCGCGCTCCCCTCTCCGAAAGCAGGTTCCTCCATGCCCCGCGCTCCCCTCCGTCCGTTTCCGGCCCCCCGCGGTCTCACGCTCCTCGCGGGCGCCGGATGCGCGCTCGCGCTCATCGGGTGCGCGCCGGGTGGCACGTCGGCGCCGGCGGCCGACGGCGCGGATGCCGTCACCGTGCTGTATGCCCCGATCGCGTACGAGCCGCTGTTCATCGCCGAGCAGGAGGGCTTCTTCGAGGACGCCGGGCTCGAGGTGGAGATCAAGCGGGGCGGTCCGCCTCAGGACAACCTGGCGCAGGCGATCGGCGGCTCCGCCGACATCATCACGGCGGCCTGGGACACCATGACCACCTCGACGTCCGAGGGCGTCCCGGTGCGCGTGATCGCGGGGAACAGCGTGGTGAGCGACACCGTCGACACCTCGGGGCTCATCGTGCGGGCCGACAGCGGCATCGACGAGCTGGCGGATCTCCAGGGGCGGACGATCGCCTTCGACTCGCTCGGAGCGGGAGGCTCGGCCGAGGTCTATGCCGCGCTCGCCGACGCCGGGATCGGCAAGGACGAGGTCCGCCCCGTGGCGGTCCCGTATGCGGGCATGGCCGCGGCGCTCGAGGCCGGTCAAGTCGACGCGGTCTTCCCGTCGGAGCCCTTCTACACCCCGCTGGCGACGGATGCCGCCGACCGCGTCATCGCCAACCCCGTGCGCGAGACGCGCGCCGGTGCGCCGATCACGCTCTGGGCCGCCAGTACGCCGTGGCTGGAGGCGAACGGAGACACCGCCGCCCGATTCCTGGAGGCCATGGACCGTGCCATCGCGTTCTACGAGGACGAGGCGAACCTGGACGCCGTCAAGGCGATCCGCGCCGAGGTGTCGCAGACGCCGCTCGCCGAGGTCTCCGACACGCTTGTGCCGATGCGTCTCGCGATCGACACCGACGCCGTGTCGACGGCGGTCGACCAGCTGGTCGATTTCGGCACGGTCGACCGCGCCGTCCCGGTCGAGGACATCCTCTGGCGCGACGCGCCCACCCATTGACGGGTCCGTCGCACGCTGCCGAACGGCCGTCGCCGGAAAACTCCGTTCTCCGCGTGTGAGAACGTCGTTTTCCGGCGACGCGGCGTCAGCGGGCGACGAGGGAGAGCTCGGTCGGCGTGAGCAGGTGCGGCTCGGCGCCGCCGAACTCGAGGCGCTGCGGCGAGGCGGGGTCGAAGGGCGGCTGACCGGCCGGCTCGCCCGTGCGGGCGAAGCCGACGAACCACTCCCGCAGCGCGGCCGACGTGACGTCGAAGACCTCGTCGCCGAGGCCCGCAAGCATCGGGGCGTCGTGCCAGACCGCCCGCTCTCCGAACAGGAACGGCAGCGGGAAGCAGTGCGGGCTGCCCGCGCCCCGGAGGGGGCTCTGCACGCCGAACGACGCGACGTACGTCGGGATGCCGGCAGCCGCTGCCAGCTCGAGGTGCGCGAGCCGGAACTGGTGCAGCGTCATCGCCTCGATCATCCGCTGCTTCGGCGACGCATCCGGGCGCTTGGCATCGATCCACGCGGCCGCAGCCGCGGGGCCGGCGAACTTCGCGCCGAGGAAACCATCGACCGCGGGCGGGGGAAACGCCTCGTCGGGCGCGGGGAACAGGAACGCCGCGGCCTCCTCGGACGTCGACAGCAGCAGCAGCTCTCGCACGTGCAGCCGCGGCGCCGACGCCGCGAAGTCGTGCAGGCCGGCCGGGATGGGCCCGGCCGCCGCCGGCATGAGAGCCATGCCCTTGCCGGCATATGTGCGCGCCAGCGCACCCTGCGCCTCCAGCACGGCGTCGGCCGAGGCCTCGCGCAGGTCGCCGCCGAGCGCGTCGAGCAGCACGGCACGGCGCTGCGCGTAGGCGTCCGCCGTCAGCGGCGCCTCGCGCGGCAGGCTGATCAGCGCGGTGCGGGCGAACAGCCCCTCCGTGTCGGGCAGGGTCGAGAGCGCGTACGCGTACCACGCGCCGGCCGAGTCGCCGGCGAGCGTGATGTTGTCGGGATCCCCGCCGAAGGCGGCGATGCGCGCGACCACCCAGTCGATGGCGTGCAGGAGGTCACGCAGGCCGCGCTGCGACTCGAGCGGATCGCCTTCGGGGCCCAGGTGGCCGAGCACGCCGATGCGGTAGTTCACGGTCACCAGCACGATCCCCGCTTGCTCGACCAGCTCGGGCGACGTGAACCAGCGGGCATTGCCCGTTCCGGTCATGAACCCGCCACCGGGGATGAACACGACCACGGGCGCGCCGACCGCCCCGTCGGGCGCCTGCACCCGCAGCTGGAACGCGTCATGGCTCTGCGGCAGCTCGCCGTTCGCGCCGCCCAGCAGCGGGTTCAGCGATCCCGGCCGCTGCGGAAACGCGAGCGGGCGCTCGACCACGACATCCGGGATCCGGTCGGACAGCTCAGAGAAGCGGTCGGACGGGTCGAGCCGCTCGCCGTAGCGGACGACGACGTCGGTCATCGCAGGAACTCGTAGTCGTCGGGGTTCACCTGCTCGGTGATCCGCCAGTACTCGCTGGTGCGATACGGCCACACCTGCGAGACGCGGTTGAACCGGTTCTTGTACCAGGTCTTCACGTACGGCTGACCCCAGGTCATCCGGTAGTTCTCCTCGTCGACCCAGGCGATGTGCCGGTCGAGGGCCTCCTGCTTCAGGTCGAGCGCCTTCGCGTCGCGCTCGAGCAGCTCCCGGATCGACTTGACCGCGTACTCGGCCGCCCGCTCGATCATGAAGTGCAGCGCGCCGCCGACCACGCCGCCGGTGTTCGGGCCGAGCAGCATGAACAGGTTCGGGAATCCCGGCACCGTGATGCCCGCGAAGCCCTTGGCGTCGCCGCCCCAGTAGTCGTGGATCTCCACGCCGCCCCGGCCCACGATCTCAATCGGGTCGAGGTAGTCGGACGGACGGAAGCCGGTTGCGTAGATCACCACGTCGACGTCGAGCTTCTCGCCGTCGCCCGTGATGACGCCATCCTGCTCGAACGACGTCAGGCCGCTCGTGATCACGCGCGTCTGCGGCGACTTCAGCGCCCGCGCCCACACGCCGTTGTCGCGCAGCATGCGCTTGGCGGACGGCGGGTACGTCGGGATGGCGACCTCGAGCAGGTCGGGTCGACCCTCGTACTGCTCCTTGTAGCGCTCGACGACCGCCTGGCGGAACTCCTCGTTGGCGCGCGAGACGCTGTGGGGCACGCCCTCCCAGCCGTCCTCGGCCTTGGCGATGTGCAGACGTCCGTCGATGCCGCCCGCCGTGACCCACAGGCGGAACCAGTGCCCGTAGTGAGGCACCTTGGCGTGCAGCCATCGCGCGGCGTCGCTCATCAGCTCGTGGTACGTCGGAGCCGGCAGCATCCACGGCGCGCTGCGCTGGAACACGTACAGCTGTGCCACGTCGTCGACGATGGCCGGCACGATCTGGTACGCGCTGGCCCCCGTCCCGATCACGGCGACGCGCTTGCCGGCGAGGTCGGCCGAGTCGTCCCACTCCTGCGAGTGCATCTGCACGCCGGTGAACGTCTGCTGGCCCGGGAACTCCGGGATGAAGGGATGGTCGAGCTGCCCGACGCCCGTGATCACCGCCTGGAACGTGCGCGTCTGCTCCTGGCCGTCCCGGGTGCGGGTCGTGGCCGCCCACGTGCCGCTCTCCTCGTCGAACACGGCCTTGACGAGGTGGGTGCCGAACTCCACGGTCTCGTCGGTCCATCCGGCGCGCTCGAACGTGTCTTTGAGGTACTCGAGCACCTCGTGGCCCTCGGCGAACTGGTGCGGCCAGTCGGTGCGCTGGGCGAACGAGAAGCTGTAGCCGTAGGTGGGGGTGTCGAGGCGCACGCCCGGGTAGCGGTTCTTCCACCACGTGCCGCCGAGCGTGTGGGAGCCCTCGATCCACGTGAACGGGATGCCGGCCTCCTGCAGACGCCAGGCTGCGGCGATGCCGGAGATGCCGGCGCCCACGATCAGCGCCTCGAACGGACGGCCGTTCGCCAGGTCCTCGAACCGCCAGTCGGCGGCGCCGTTCTTGTCGGGCGCGATGTCGAGCTCGTGCTTGAGCTGCCCCGCGTAGCCGGCGTCGCGCGTGCGGCCGTCCGTGAACCAGTCGAGGATCTCGTCGGCCATGCCCTCGGGAAGCGTGTCGACCGACCGGATGCCCTCGTCGCGCAGACGGGTCAGCGCCGCGAAGCCGATCTCCCGAGCGCGCTCCTGCTGCGCGGGGGTCATGCCGCCGTGAGGCTCGAGGTAGGGGCCCATGGGCGGGATCGGCGGGCGCACCGCGTCCTCGAGGATCGACGTGTCGCGCAGCGCGGCGGCGAGCGACGCCAGCAGCACCGGCAGCTCGGCCTTCGCGACGTACGCGCGCAGCTCGTCGTCGGTCTCCGTGATCGCGGGGTATTCCTCGATCCAGTAGAGGTCGCCGTGCGGCGCGCGGGTGGCCTCCGACAGCGGTGTCGGGTTCGCGTTCATCTCATCCTCCTGCGATGGATCAGGCGTGCTCGGGAGCCGTCGCGGGCGACGGCGAGACGGATCGGCGGATCGCGCGGGCGCGATCGTCGACGAAGGTGCGCAGCTTGTCCACGACGCGGTGCTCATCGGCCGCCGTGAACACCGCGGCGACGTAGCGGTCGGGACGCACCGCGATGAAGACGGGTTCGCCGGGCGCGGATGCCGTGAGCACGGGCGTCGACTCGGCGACCTCGCCGGCCTGAGCCGGCGCGCCCGGAGGCAGCACCCGCAGGTGCACGGCGTCGATGCCGTGCCAGTACGGGTCGCGCGCGTCGAGGCGGTTCGCGGCGCCGCCGACCTGCAGCAGCGCCCACCCCCGGCCGAGGTGGACGTCGAGCCCCGCCTCCGACCCGTCGGCGGCGAGGACGGTCGGCTGGCTGAGCGCCCGCCCCACGGCGACGCCCTCGAGGGCCGTCTCGCCCGCGACCGCAACGCCCGCGGCGTAGTCCGCCGGCGTGATGAAGCGCATGTTGGCCAGGAACTCGCGCACGCGCGGCACCATGCTCACCGTGCGCACGACCGCGTCGCGCACGCGGGTCACGACCGGGTTGGTGGCCATGACGACCGCGCCGATGCGGTGCGAGACCGTGACCATCTTCGCGCCGTGCGTGCGACGCTCGAGCTCGTACGAGTCGAGCAGGCGCTCGCTCGCGCCGCCCTTCACCGCCTCGATGAGCTTCCATGCCAGGTTGGTCGCGTCGCGCACGCCCGCGTTGAGGCCCTGCCCCGCGAACGGGGGCATCAGGTGCGCCGCGTCGCCGATCAGGAACGCGCGCCCGGTGCGATACGTGCGCGCGACGCGCTGATGCGCGACGTAGACGGCCGCGCGGCGCACGTCATCCGGGCGCAGCTCGGGGCGGAAGCGCGGCACGACGAGCTCGCGGATGCGCTCCGGCGTCGTCATGGCCTCGGCGTCCTCGCCGTCGAACAGCATGAACTCGATGCGCAGCCGGCCGTCCACGCCGGGCACCAGAACGTACGGCCGCTCGCCGTCGCAGTGGAACTCGGCGAACGGGTCGAGGGAGCGGGTCTCGTTCAGCAGGTCGATCACGAGCCAGCGCTGCGGCTGCGTGGTGCCGACCAGGTCGACGCCGAGGGCCGAGCGCGTGAAGCTGCGCCCGCCGTCGGCGCCGATCAGCCATCCGGCCTGGATCGTGCGGGTCTCCCCCGCCGCGGAGACCGTGACGGCCACGCCGTCGGTGTCGTGCGTGATGCTCGTCGCCTCGGCGCCCCGCACGAACTCGAGGCCCTCATGTGCCACCGCGCGGTCCCAGAGCAGCTGCTCGAGGATCGGCTGGTCGAACTGCGTCTTCGCCGGATGGCCCATCCGCGACGCCACGGGCTTGGCCTCGAGCAGCAGCTTCTCGCCGAGGCCGAAGTAGCGGCTGCCCGTGTCGAGCAGCGACTCGGCCTTGAGCGCGTCGGCCACACCGAGCTGCTCGAACGTGCGGAACGACTCGTCCTGCAGGCTGATCGCACGGGGCAGGTCGCCCGGGGCGGTGGCCTTCTCGACGATCGTGGTGCGCACGCCCGCGTCGGCGAGCAGCAGCGCGGCGACGAGCCCGATCGGGCCCGCCCCCACGACGACGACGTCGCGCTCGATCAGATCGGAGGACATCCGGATCGCCCTCAGCGCCGCACCATCTTGTTGACGAGCGTGCCGAGCTCGGTCACCTCGACCTCGACCACGTCGCCGTCTTCGAGGAACGTCGGCGGGTCCATGAACAGGCCCACGCCGCCGGGGGTGCCGGTCACGATGATGTCGCCCGGCTCGAGCTTGGTGAACGTGGTGACGTACTCGATCTGGGAGGGGATGTCGAAGATCAGGTCGGCCAGGGCGGCGTGCTGACGCACCTCGCCGTTCACGCGCGTCGTGATCTCGAGCTTCTCGATGTCGGCGATGTCGGCGGCCGGCACGTAATAGGGGCCGAACGTGCCCGACTCGGGGAAGTTCTTGCCCGGGATCCACTGGCCGGTGTGGCGCTGCCAGTCGCGCGCCGAGAAGTCGTTGAAGGCGGCGTAGCCGGCGACGTGGTCGAATGCCTCGTCGCGCGACACCTTGTAGGCCGGCTTGCCGATCACCAGGGCGACCTCGCCCTCGTAGTCGTACTGGGTCGACTCGGCCGGGATCGCTGCGTCGGCGCCGTGAGGCCAGAGCGTGTCGGAGAAGCGCGAGAACACCGTGGGGTGCGGCACATCCGCTCGCCCGGTCTCCTCCTTGTGGGTGCGGTAGTTGACGCCGATGCAGATCACCTTGTTCACGCCGCCGACCACGACGTCGAAGACCGTGCCCTCGACGGGCTGGGAGGGGGCCTCACCGTGCGCCGGGACGTCGGAGAGCGCACCCGACAGGATGGCGTCGCGCAGCGACGGGGCCACGTTCAGGCCCGACGGTCCGAGGTCGTACAGCGTGCCGCCGTCCTCGACACCCCACGTGTGCCCACCGTCGACGGTCTGGTAGCTGGCGTATCGCATGTTGTCCTCTCTGACACGTCCGGCATCGGCGCGAGAGGCGGAGCCGGGGGAACGTCCGGCGCCTCGGCAACGGGGCGCCTGGTGCCAGAGTACTCCAGATTGTGCATCCGTCAACCTGGAATGCATTATCCGCGCCCGTGGCGCGTCGTACATTGCCGCCGCAGGCGCCTTATATTGCATACATGGCTCGACGCGGCGAATCCGAGACCCTCAGCACCGAGGTGCGCGAGCGCCTGCGCGGCGACATCCTGGCCGGCCAGTGGGTGCCGGGCGAGAAGCTGCAGCTTGTCGCGCTGTCCTCCCACTACGGCACCAGCAGCACGGTCGTGCGCGAGGCCCTGACCCGCCTCACGGGCGAGCGCCTGGTCGAGCTGAAGCCCAACCGCGGCTTCTTCGTGCCGCGCCTCTCGCTCGAGGAGCTGCGCGACTTCAACGAGCTGCGCTGCCTCTCGGAGGAGTTCGGGATCAAGCTGGCGATCGAGCGCGGCGACCTGCAGTGGGAGTCCGAGGTCTTCGCCGCGCACCACACGCTCGAGCGCACGCCGCGCCACCATGAGGACGAGTCGCTCAACCCGGGCTGGGTGGCGGCGCACGCGGCGTTCCACGCCAAGCTGCTGTCGTCGTGCGGCCTGCCCGTGCTGATCGACCTGGCCGCCACCCTGTCCGACGAGACGTCGCTCTACCGCCGCTGGGCGGCGCCGTCGAAGAACCAGGTCCAGCGCGACATCGAGCAGGAGCACCGCGACATCCTGCAGGCCGTGATCGACCGCGATGCCGAGCGCGCCGGCGCCCTGCTGCGTCGCCACTACACGCTGACGATGGAGCTCATCCTGGAGTCGGGGCTGCTGCCAGAGGCGACCTCCTAGCCGGACGCGGCGGCGCGCCGTCGCACACCGCCCGGCTCGCGCCAGGTCCGCGGATCACGGCTCTGACGCGCATCCGCGTCGTTGCAGAACCGACGCGGACATTCAAGCCCTTCTGCACGGCAGACTCGCGTCCTTAGGGTTGCCTGCATGGGCGAGGAGATGCAGACCATGGTGCGCACCGAGGTGACCATCGACGGCACGAGCCACTTCCTGTCCCAGGGCCACGATCTTGAGGCCCTCAAGCAGCGGATCATCGAGGCGCTCCACGCGGGTGGCCGATTCGTCAGCTTCACCGTCGTCGGGAACCGCGCTGTGGACGCATTGATATCGCCAGGGACGCGTGTGGTGTTCTCGGTCGAGACAGTGCAGTACGACCCCCGCGACACCGGCGACGAAGCAACGCCGTACGGCGGGCTGTACGACCTGTAATCCGTCCACGCACGGGACTTCCCGTGATTATGCATTCCTGCTACTGTTGTGCACTATCCAGCGGTCAGTGACGACAGGAGCACCATGGCATTCGGCGTGATCAGCGAGATCGGCTACGTCTCGCTTCAGACCAGCGACATCGAGGCGTCCGTCTCGCATGCGAAGGACATCCTGGGCCTCGTCGAGACCGGCCGCAGCGGCAACGCCGTCTACATGTCGAGCCGGGCGAAGCTGCACCACGAGATGGTGTACCTCGACGCCCCCGAGCACGGCGTCGGGCACATCGGCCTGATCGCCGCCGGCAAGGCGGGCCTGGACCTCGCCCGCACGCGCGTGCGCGACGCCGGGTACCCGATCTTCAGCGAGACCGCACTGCACCCCGGGGTCGAGGACGGCTTCGCGTTCGTCGGCCCGGAGAACTTCGTGTTCGAGATCTATATCGGCCCGGCCCGATCCGACATCACCCTCGCGGGCCACACCCCCGACCGCTTCGGTCACGTCAACCTGCACCCGCAGAACCTGCAGGCGATGCTGACGTTCTTCACCGACGTGCTCGACTTCCGCGTCTCCGACGTGATCGGCGACGACTTCGCCTACTTCCTGCGCTGCAACGCCGAGCACCACGGAGTCGCGCTCATGAAGGGCAAGGGATGGATGCACCACCACGCCTGGCAGGTGCAGTCGATCGCCGAACTGGGCAAGGTGGGCGACCGCCTGCACGAGCACGGGCTGCGCCTGCTGATGGGCCCCGTCCGCCACGGTGCCGGCCACAACATGGCCGCGTACTACGTCGAGCCGACCGGCGCCGTCGTGGAGCTCTACACCGACATGGAGTGGATCCTCGACGACGACCGTCCGCCCATCGTGTGGCCGCAGGACGACCGCGCGTGGGCCACCAAGTGGTCGATCTACGACTTCAGCGAGTTCCGCTCGCACGGCCTGTTCCCCGCGCGCGAGGCCGTCGTCGCGCAGTAGCGTCGAGGCACCGTCCCGGCGCCCGGCGGCACCGGCTCAGGCGCCGCGGGCCCGGTCGCCGCGCGGGATGAGGAAGGCCAGGCCGAACATCGCCGCGGCGAGCACCGCCGACGCGGCGAACACGGCGCCGGACGACGCGATCACCGTGGCGCGGTCGTGCTCGTCGCCGCCCAGGCGCGAGATGATCCCGTTCGAGACGGCGCCCAGCACTGCGGCCACCACCGCCTGACCGATCGAGCGCGAGAACATCACCGCGCCCGAGGCCACGCCGCGCTCCTGCCACGGCACGGTCGTCTGCACGCCCACGATGGACGGCACTGCGACGAGACCGAAGCCCATGCCCGTCACGAAGAGCACGGTGGCCACGAGCCAGATGCTCGGCCACTGGGCGGCGACCGCGATCCCGATCGACGTGATCAGCACGAGCACCGACCCCGCGATGATCACCGCTCGGAAGCCGAACCGCAGATAGAGGTGGCCCGCGAACGACGACGAGATGGGCCATCCGATCGTCATGGTCGCCAGCGCGAGCCCAGCCAGCAGCGGCGTCGCGCCCGCGCTGCCCTCGAGGAAGGTCGGGATGTAGGCGGTGTACCCGATCAGCACCCCGCCGAGGATCACGTTGAGCAGTGCCGTCGATGCGACGACAGGCCGCGTGAAGATCCACAGCGGCAGGATGGGCTCGGCCGCCCGCCGTTCGACCAGCACGAACAGCAGGATGAGCACCGCTCCCCCGGCGAACACGCCGATCGACGGCGCCGACGCCCACGCCCACGCCACGCCGCCCTCGAGCACGCCGAGCAGCAGCAGGGTGAGGCCGGCCGTGAGCAGCGCGGCGCCTGCCCAGTCGATGCGGCGCTCGGCGCGCTCGACGTGCTCGTGGTAGCTGCGGGCGAGCAGCCAGTACGCCAGCAGGCATAGGGGGATGTTGACGAAGAAGATCCAGCGCCAGATGTCGAACTGCGCGAACACGCCGCCCAGGGTCGGGCCGATCACCGACGACGCGCCCCAGACGCTGGACACGTAGCCCTGCACACGGGCGCGCTCCTCGAGCGTGTAGATGTCGCCGACGATCACCATCGTCATCGGCAGGATGGCCCCCGCACCGATGCCCTGCACCGCACGGAAGACGATGAGCGACGTCATGTCCCAGGCGGCGCCGCACAGCACCGATCCCAGCAGGAACACCGCGATGCCGAACAGGAGGACGGGCTTGCGCCCCAGCTGGTCGGCGAGCTTCGAGTACACGGGCGTGAGCACGGCGCCGGTGAGCAGGTAGATCGAGAACAGCCACGGGAACGACTCGTATCCGCCGATGTCGGCGACGATCGACGGCACCGCGGTGGCGACGATCGTGGAGTCGACGGCGACCAGGCCGGTCGCGACCATGACGGACAGAAGGATGGGTCCCCGCTCGCTGCGGAGACCCACGGCGGCGGAACTCACCCGTCCATCCTGGCACCGCCGCGAGGACCGGGACGCAGGATGCCGGAAGCCGCTGGTGGTCGCGAGACGCCGCATGCCCGGATGGCCATGCGGCGTCTCGTGGCCGCCCGCCGGCCGGCTGGCAGCGCTACTTGCGCAGGCGCGTCAGGATGCGCCCGCGGGCATCCTGGAACCGGGGGTCGGCCTTGGTGGCGACCTGGTCGCGATGGGTGCCGAAACCCGTCTCGATCACGTCGACGACCGTGGCCGGCTTCTCGGCGATCACGATGACCTTGTCGGCGAGGTAGATCGCCTCGTCGACGTCGTGGGTGACGAGCATGATGGTGACGCCGAGCTTCTCGCGCAGGTCGATCACGAGGTCCTCGAGGTCGAACCGCGTCTGCGCGTCGACCGACGCGAACGGCTCGTCCATGAGCAGCACCTTGGCGTTGTACGCCAGGGCGCGGGCGATCGCGACGCGCTGCTGCATGCCGCCCGACATCTCCCACGGATACTTGTCGCCCTGCCCCGCGAGGCCCACGGCCTCCAGCGCCTCGTCGGCGGCCTTGTCGCGCGCGGCCTTCGGCTCGCCCTTGCCCTGCAGCGGGAAGGCGATGTTCTCGCGCGTGGTCATCCAGGGCATGAGCGAGCGCGAGTAGTCCTGGAACACGACCGCGATGTCGGGGTGCGGGCCGTTGATGGCCTGCCCGTCGACCGAGACCGTGCCGGCCTTGGGCGCCAGCAGGCCCGACAGGCCCTTGAGCAGGGTGGTCTTGCCCACGCCCGAGGGGCCGACGATCGAGACGAACTCGCCGCGCGCGACCTCGAGACTGAGGTTCTCGAGGATGCGCTTCTCGGTGGCGCCCGAGCCGTAGCCCATCGAGATGCTGTCGACCCTGAGCAGCGCCTCGCCCGAGGTGGCGCTCAGGGTTCCGGTGTGGATTCCGTTCGGGATCGTCATGTCGAACCGTCCTTCATCGTTGTCGTTGTCGTCCGGGCTCGTCACTGAGCGCCCGAGCGGAAGTACCAGGAGAGAACGCGGCGTTCGAACAGGCCGAACAGCAGCACGAGGATGTAGCCGATGACGCCGACGAGCAGCGCGCCGCCCCACGTCGCGGGGATCTTGAACGTGCTCGACGACTCGAGGATGTAGAAGCCGAGACCGATGTTGGCCGCGAAGAACTCGCTCACGACCATCACGACGATGCCGATCGGCAGGGCCACGCGCAGGCCCGCCACGATCTGCGGCATCGACCCGGGCAGGACGACCCGCCGGTAGTAGAGGCCCCGCGGCACGCCGAACACCTTCGCGACGCGGCGCACCGACGGGTCGACGCCGCGCACACCGTCGATCGTGTTGAGCAGGATGGGCCAGAGGCACGCGAACGCGACGGCGTAGATCTTGGGCTCGCGACCGATGCCCAGCGCGCCGATGATCAGCGGAACGAGCGCGGTCTGCGGCACCGACCGCAGGAAGTGGATGAACGGGTCGAGCGTCTCGCGCAGCCAGCGCACCTCGCCGATCACCAGTCCCAGGCCGATGCCCAGCACGGCGGCGGCCAGGAAGCCCACGAACAGGTTCACCAGGCTGGTGCCCATCGCGGCGACGAGCTCGCCGCTGGCGAAGTCGGCGACCACGCTCTGCACGATCTGCGACAGCGGCGGGATGAACAGGTTGGTGCTGGCCGCCGACGCGACCCACCAGAGCGCGACGAGCAGGATCGGCAGCCAGAGCCGCTCGACGACGCCCAGCGCGGCGCTCGCTGCGGCCGGCATCTCGGTGCGCTGCGCGCCGAGCGGACGCCAGACGGTGCGGAACACGCCGATGCGGGGCTCACGCGCCTGCGCGCGGATGGTCGAGGTGCGGGTGTCAGTCATCGCTCTGCCTGTTCCATGCGAGGAGGTGCTTCTCGGCGTACTGCAGCAGCGCGGCGACGCCCCAGCCGAACATGCCGGCGAAGAAGAGGTATGCGAACGTGTGGTCCCAGCGGCCGTTCTCCTGCGCGAGGGTGATCAGGCGACCGAGACCGGGCACCTGGGTGAGCACCTCCACGCCGACCGCGGTGAGGATCGCGATGGACGCCGCGATGCGCACGCCTGTGGCGATGAACGGCAGCGCCGAGGGCAGCAGCACGCGACGGAACCACAGCGCCCGCGGGATCCGGTAGATCTTGGCGGTGTCGACGATGCCGGCGTCGAGGCGACGCGATCCGAGGATCGACTGCACGAGCACCGGCCAGACGGCGCCCAGCACGATCATGGTGACCTTCATGTTCACCGACTGGCCCAGCAGCAGGATCATCACCGGCATGAGCGCCATGATCGGGAACGCGCGGCCGAAGTCGACGATGAGCGAAGTCGAGCGGTCGACGAACCTGTTCGCTCCGAAGAACAGACCGAGCACGACGCCGAGGACGGTGGCGATCAGCCAGCCGATCAGCGCCGCGAAGACGGTCTGGCCGAGGCCCTGCCAGAACGACGGCGCCACGAGGACCTCGCCGATGGCCAGCACGACCTCGATCGGCGACGGCACCATCGAGGGCCCCAGGCCGACCGCTGTGGCGAGCTGCCAGAGCCCCAGGATCACGATCAGCGCGATCAGGCGGCGGCCGGCGAGCGTCCAGGACGCTCGGCGGGGCACGCCGATTGCTGCGGTTGTCATGGTGTTCCTCTCCGATGAGGTCTCATGCTCGTCTGGATCAGATGAGCCGGATGTCCGGGACCGGCTGGTCCCGGACATCCGGTCGGTCAGCTGCGGGGAGCGTCGGCCCAGAGGATCTCGTCGACGGGCTTCGGCTCCTTCTCGACGAAGCCGAACTCCTTCAAGGCCTGCGTGGTCGCCTCGGCGACGTCGACCGGCGTCTCGAGCGCGGCCGGCGTCAGCACCTTCGAGACCTCCTCGACCGGCTTGCCGCTGATCTCCGAGCGCACCGCCAGCACGGCGTCGAGGTTGGCCTCGTCGTTGTAGAAGTCGGCAGCCTTCTGCATGGCCTCGTTGAACTTGTCGGCCGTGCCGGGGTTCTCCTGCAGCCACGGGTCGGTCGCCGCCCAGAGCGTGATCGGCAGTCCGCCGCGGAACTCGCGCGACGGGTTCGAGATGACCTTGTACGCCGGGTCCTGCGAGAGCGGCCCGTAGAACGCGTCGGACGGGAAGGCCGCGTCGACCTGGCCGCCCTCGAGCGCCGCCTGCATGCCGGCGAACGGGATGAGGACGTCCTCGACCTTCTCGGGGTCGACGCCCGCGGCCTCGAACGCCTGCTTCACGGCCACGTTGCCGCCCGATCCCAGGTCGTTGAAGGCGATGGTCTTGCCCTCGAGGTCGGCGAGCGACTCGATGCCACTGTCGGCGCGCACCACGACGCCGGACGTGTCGAACTCGGTCGAGACGACCGCGTTCGACGAGATCACCTTGATGGGCACGCCCTCCGACGTGGCGGTGACCGCGACGTCCCACGAGACGATCGTGAGGTCGGCGGATCCGCCCATCACCTGGGCGAGGTTGTCCTGCGGCGTGCCGCCGGGCTTGATCGTGACATCCAGGCCGACCTCGTCGAAGAAGCCCTCGCTGTCGGCGAGGTAGACGGGCTCGTAGTTGATCGGCGCGGTGACCACCGTGATCTCGGTCTTGCCGGGCCGCTCCCCCGACGCGGCGTCGCCGCTGGCGGGCGCGGGAGCGGGGCTCGAGCACGCCGTGGCGACGAGGGCGGTGGCGGCCATGGCGGCCAGGCCGGCCCAGCGGGCGGTGCGACGGATGCTGTGGCTCATGGGTCTGCTCTCCTCGTTGAGATGGAACCTCGGGTCCGCCGGGGACCCGACGGGGCTGCTCTCCCCCATGGAGAATGCATTACGCAGACGATAACGCATTCCCACGGGATTGTGGAACCTTTCGCTGAGAGATATTTCACTCAGTCCAGGCGGATGGCCACCGAGGTGAGCTCGGTGTACGCCTCGACGCCCTCGCGGCCGTTCTCCTTGCCATAGCCCGACGCCTTGAAGCCGCCGAACGGCATGTTGGGGTCCATGCCCGAGTACGTGTTGACGCGCACGTTGCCCGCCTGCAGGCGCCGCGCGACCCGATGGGCACGCGAGAGATCGCGCGTCCAGATGTACGACGACAGCCCGTACTCCGACGCGTTGGCACGCCCCAGGATGGCGTCGAGGTCATCCGGGTCGTCGAAGGTCTGGGTCACAAGCACGGGGCCGAAGATCTCCTCGCGCACGACCGACATGTCGGCGTGCGTATCGGTCAGCACGGTCGGCTGCACGAAGAAGCCCGGCCGATCAGGCGCGGATCCGCCCACCGCCACACCGGCGCCCGCTTCGCGCCCCTGCTCGATGTAGCCCAGCACCCGGTCGCGCTGCCTCGCCGAGATCAACGGCCCGGTCGTGACGCCCTCTTCGAGCCCGCCGCCGACGCGCAGCGCGGCCGCGCGCTCGGCGATGCCGGAGATCACGCGGTCGGCGACCCGCGCGTCGACGTAGAGGCGGGATCCGGCGGCGCAGACCTGTCCCGAGTTGGCGTAGATGCTCATGGCGGCCGCCTCGATCGCGCGGTCGAGGTCGGCGTCGGCGAAGATCAGCACGGGCGACTTGCCTCCCAGCTCGAGAGACAGACGCTTCATGGTCGCCGCCGTGGTGCGCTGCAGGTGCTGCCCGATCGCGGTGGATCCGGTGAACGAGATCTTGTCGACCAGCGGATGCGTCGCGATCGCCTCGCCGGCCACGTGCCCGAGCCCCGGCACGATGTTGACCACGCCGTCGGGGAAGCCGAGCCCGCAGATCAGCTCGCCCAGTCGCGCGGCCGTCACGGGGGTCAGCTCGGCGGGCTTCAGCACCGTGGTGCAGCCCGCCGCGAGCGCCGGCCCGAGCTTGGCCGCCGCCATCACGATGGGGTTGTTCCACGGCACGATGAGCCCGGCCACGCCGACCGGGCGCCGCATCGTGAACGTGTGCCACTCCCCCGGCAGTGACACGTCGCGCGTCTCGCCGTTGAGCTTGGTGGCCCAGCCCGCGTTGTAGCGCAGAATGGCGACCGCCTGCGGCAGCTCGAACTGGCGGGTGAGGCTCAGCGGCTTGCCGGTGTTGAGGGTCTCGAGCAGCGAGAACTCCTCGATCCGCTCCTCGAGCGCGTCGGCCAGGCGCCACAGCAGGGTGGCCCGCTGGGCCGGCGTGACGCGCGACCAGGGGCCGTCGAGCGCGGCGCGCGCGGCACGGGCGGCCCGGTCGACATCCGCCTCCGAGGCCCCGGCGAAGGTGCCGAGCACGGTCCCCTCGGAAGGATCGAAGAAGTCGATCGACTCCCCCGTGCCCTCGACCCATTGCCCGTCGACGAGCAGCCGGATCGGGGAGCGCAGGACGTCGGGCGTCGAGTTCGTCAGGGCCGTGGCGGAGGGCTGGGACATCGTCGTCTCCTCTGGGGTGGGGTGCGGTGTGGGTTTCGGTTCAGAGCGCGCCGGGGCGCGTGTTGAGCAGCCACCAGAACTGCCGAGCGATGTCGCCGGCGTCCGGAAGCGGATCGCGCCGGAGCCACCCGATCACGACCGAGAGCGCCGCTCCGGCGACGTAGTCGTAGTACGCGTCCCGCTCGACCGGCCAGGCGTCGGCGCCGGGCAGGCGGTGCATGGACGCGGCGACCGCCGAGCGCAGGACGTCGCGCATGCGGTGCAGGAAGGCCATGCTGCCGTCAGCCTCGAGCATCGCCCGGTACAGCCCCGAGCGCTGGGAGATGATGCGGAACACCTCGGCGAGGTCCTCCGGGGGCTCGTCGTCGCGACGCTTCCCGCCCGGGTCGATCGCCGCCGCCGCCTGGCGCACGCGGTCGAGCTCGACCGCCATGGCGTCGACCAGGAGCGCGTCGATGGTGCCGAACCGGTCGTAGAACGCGACGCGACTCACCCCAGCACGCGCGCAGAGCGCCGCGACCGTCAGCTCGCCGACGGACGTCGTCTCGAGCGCCGCGAGCGCGGCGTCGATGAGCGCGGTGCGGGTGCGTGCGACGCGCGGGTCCATGCGATCTCCCCGGGGACGGTTGACAGTGACTGACATCTGTAAGGTACTCTCCCTGACAGATGTAAGCAACAGCGGATCGTCTCCGCGCGCTCGAGGGAGAGCCCATATGCAGCAGAACGAGTTCGACGTCATCATCGTCGGCGCCGGCTCCGCCGGCGCGGTGCTCGCCAACCGCCTCAGCGCCGACCCGTCCCGTCGTGTGCTGCTGCTGGAGGCGGGCCTCGACTACCGCGGCGAGGCGATCCCCGAGTTCCTGCGTCACCGCACCCTGCGCACGGGACTGACCATGGCGCCGTCGCACGAGATGGAGCCCGACTACTACTGGACCGACATCACGGCGCGGCGCCGCCCCGAGCGCGAGCCGATGCTCTACCCGCGCGGGCGCGGACTGGGCGGATCCTCCAGCGTCAACGGGCTCATCGCCGCGCGCCCCGAGGAGGGCGACTGGACGCGCTGGGAGTCGCGGCTGGGCGCCGCCGGGTGGGGCATCGAGCCGATGCGGCGCGCGCTGAACCGCCTCGAGACGGACCTCGACTATCCGGATGCGCCCTTCCACGGCGACGCGGGGCCGATCCCGATCTACCGCGAGCCGCGAGCGGGCTGGGGCGACGTGGACCTCGCGCTCGACGCGGCCGGCGAGGCGCTCGGCTACGCCTATCACGACGACTACAACGCGCCCCACACGACCGGCCGCAGCCGCTACCCGGTCAACCACACCCGCGACCTGCGCCGCGTGTCGACCAACCACGGCTACCTCGACCCCGTGCGCGATCGCGAGAACCTCACGATCCGCGGCGGCGCACATGTCGTCGACGTCGTCGTCGAGGGCACGACGGCACGGGGCGTGCGCCTGCGCGACGGGTCGGAGATCCGCGTCGCGTCGGGCGGCGAGGTCGTTCTGTCGGCCGGTGCCGCGCTGTCTCCCGCGATCCTGCTGCGCAGCGGCATCGGTCCCGCGCACGAGCTCGGGCGCCTCGGCGTTCCGGTCGTCGCCGATCTGCCCGTGGGTCACGGCGCGCAGGACCACGCCATCGTGTTCGTGCAGTTCCGGCCGCGCGAGGGCCGCGTGGTCGCGGAGGGGATGCGCCCCACGCACCTCGCCATTCGCTTCTCGAGCGGCCTGCCCGGCACGATCCGCAACGACGTGGTCATCCTGGCGACCAACCACAACTACTGGTTCGGCAACGACACGGCCGGTCTCGCGGTGCAGCTGAACCAGGCGTTCTCGCGAGGCACGCTGTGGCTGCCGTCGGCCGATCCGGGCGTGCAGCCGGTGATCGAGCAGCGTCTGCTGACCGACTCGGTCGACTACGCGCGGATGCTCGACGGGCTCGCGCGGGCCACCGACCTGATGGAGCGTCCGGAGTTCGCGGCGCTGCGCGAGGGCGACCTCATCGCCCCGCGCACGCGCAGCGAGATCCTCGGGCAGGTCAAGGACGTCATGCACCTCTGCTCGACCGTCCGAATGGGCGCCGAGACGGACCCCGCCGCCGTGGTGGATCCGCTCTGCCGCGTGAAGGGCGTCGCCGGCCTGCGCGTGGTCGACGCGTCGATCTTCCCCGACGTCGTCACCGCCAACCTCAACATCGCCACGATCGCGGTCGCCGAGCGCGCGGCCGAGCTGATCGCGGGGTGCTGACCTCACCCCTCCTGCGACGCGAGACCGCCGCCCCGCCCGAAGGCGGAGCGGCGGTTTCACGTTGCGGGCCGCAGGCGGCGGGGACGCTCAGGCCGAGGGCCGCGGCAGCCCGAAGTGGTCGCGCAGCGTGGTGCCCTCGTACTCGGTGCGGGCGTAGCCGCGGTTCTGCAGCTCGGGCACCAGCAGCTCGCACATCTGCTTCATGCCGCCCGGGTTGTAGGGCGAGTTGAGGTTGAAGCCGTCGCACGCGCCCGCCTCGAACCAGTCGACCATGTTGTCGGCGATGGTCTGCGGCGTGCCGATGATCCACTGGTGACCGGCCGACCGCGCGGCGTCGATGATGATGTCGCGCAGGGTCATCCCCTGGTCCACGATCTTGCGACGGAACACGTGGTAGCGGCTGCCGAGGCCGGGGTCCTCGCTCAGCCACTCGGTCGGGATCTTCTCGTCGTAGTCGAGGCTCGACAGGTCGAGGCCCGCGAGGCCCGCCGAGACCTGCTTGCGGCCGTGCTCGAGATTGACGTACGAGCCGAGCTCGGCGGCGAGCTCCTCCGCCTCCTTCATGGTCTCCCCGATGATGGGCAGGATGCCCGGCAGCACCTTGGTGTGCTCAGGATTGCGGCCCTTGCCCTCGATCATCTTCTTGAGCTGCGCATAGAACTCGACCGCGCGCTCCTTGACGGGCTGCGCCGTGTAGATCGCGTCGCCCACCGAGCTGCCGAGGTCGAGGCCGGGGCCCGACGATCCGGCCTGCACGATGACGGGATGCCCCTGCGGCGAGCGCGGCCCGGGCATCGGGCCCTCGACCTGGAAGAACTCGCCCTTGTGGTTGATCTTGCGCACCTTCGAGGCGTCGATGTAGTTGCCGCTCGCGCGATCGGCGATCACGGCGTCGTCGCCCCACGAGTCCCACAGCGCCTTGACGACGGCGGCGAACTCGGTGGCGCGGCGGTAGCGGTCCTCGGGCGAGGGCACGCCGTCGAAGCCGTAGTTCTGGAAGCCGTCGAACGAGGTGACCAGGTTCCATCCGGCGCGGCCGCCCGACATGTGATCGAGGCCCGCGATCTGGCGAGCGACCGTGTACGGGCTCTCGAACGAGGTCGACATCGTGCCGATCAGCCCGATGTGCGTGGTGCGGCCGGCCAGGGCCGACAGCGTCGAGATGGGCTCGTAATAGCCGTTGGTCTTGATGTCGCCGCGCAGCGTCGGCTCGGCGTGGGCGATGTCGCCGAAGAACACGGCGTCGATCTTGGCCGCTTCGGCCATCTGGGCGAGCTCGGTGACGTAGTCGAGGCCCGGAACCTCCTCGATCCGGCTCCCCTCCTTGCGCCACGCGTCCTTGTGATGCCCCGCGGGGATGACGAACGTCGTCAGCGCCATGCGTCGGGTGGGCTGGGATGCCATGTGCGTGCCTTTCTTCTCGCGTCTTCTCGCGGTCGCCGGCGACCGGGGACGACGTCGCCGTCGCCCGCGCGACTGCCATTGTCATCCGGCAACGCCTGTTCACACCAGACGAAAGAATCGCGTTCAACCGTCAATGGAATTGAGGATGGCGATCTCGCGCCAGAGAATATATTCTTACGTCAGTAGTGCAAAGTTCCCGGATCCGCCGGGTCCACCGCACGCGGCGACGAGGCCGCAGACACAAGGAGGAACGATGAGCGAGAGCACCGCGATCGCACCTGCCATCGACCCGCGCGCCTTCCGTGACGTGATGGGCCACTACCCGACCGGCGTCGTAGTCGTCACGGCCACGATCGACGGCGCCCCCGTCGGCATGGTCGTCGGCACCTTCAGCTCGGTGTCGCTCGAGCCGCCGCTGGTGTCGTTCATGCCGATGACCACGTCGGAGTCGTACGCCAAGCTCCGCACCGCGGATGCCGTGACCATCAGCGTCTTCGCGCACGACCAGATCAAGGCGTGCCGCACTCTGGCGTCGAAGGATCCCGCGAAGTTCAACAAGGTCGACTGGGAGACCTCGCCGTATGGCGCCCCGCAGATCTCGGGCGCGGTCGCGCACATCCACGGCCGCATCAGCCAGGAGATCGAGGCCGGCGACCACTTCATCACCCTGGTGGCGGTCGACGACCTCGCGGTCGTGCGCCCGACCACGCCGCTGCTGTTCTTCCAGGGCGGCTACGGCGGCTTCTCCACCACGGGTCTCGCGGCGCACGTCGACGAGACGCTCATCTCGGCCGTGCGTGTCGCCGAGGCCGCGCGCCCGCAGCTCGACCGGCTCGCCCGGCGCTTCGGCTGCACCGCCGCCGCGCTCGTGCAGGTCTCCTCGATCGATCAGACCATCGGCGCGACGTCGTACGGCGCCGACACCGAGGTCGACGAGCGCATCGGCGTGCGCATCCCGCTCATCCCGCCGCTCGGCGAGGCCGCCGTGGCATGGAGTCCCGAGCAGGTCGACCAGTGGGTCACGCGCATCTTCCCGCCCGACCCCGAGGTGATCGAGGGCTACCGCGCGGCCGCCGACAAGGTGCGCGCACAGGGCTACGCCGTGTCGCGCCTCGACGGCGACCCCGCCGCGTACGACGCCCTCAGCGAGGCCCTGGCCGAGTACGCCGGGGGCGAGCTGACTCCCGCCCGCGACCGCGCCGTGCGCGGCACGATCGCGTCGGCCAAGGCCTGCTTCGGCGGCTCGATCGAGCCCGGCGAGCAGTCGGTCGACCTGGCGAGCATCGTGGCGCCGGTGTTCGACCCGGCGTCCGACGACCCCCGCAACTCGGGCCTGGTGCTGCGCCTGGGCAACCTGCCGCAGGGCGTCGCGGCGGAGTCCGCGCTCGAGTGGGTGTCGGCGCTGCAGGATGCCGCCGCCGAGGTGCGCGAGACCCTGCGCACCACCGCGCAGCGCGACTACGCCCGCTACACGGCCTCGGATCTGCGCAACAGCTGATCCCACGGCGGAAGGGCGGGGCGCACTCCGAGCGAGGGGCACCCCGCCCTTCTGCATGCCCGGCGGCATCCGCTCCGGCGCCCGCACAACACAGGAGCCGACCCGCCCAACCGGGCCGACACACCGACACCCGACAACGCCCGCCCCCACCCGCTCCTGCGTTGTGCAGACGGAGGGGCGGGTTCCCGGCCGGACCGGGGCCGGCCGACCTCAGCGGGCGAGCAGCGCCGGGATCTCCCCGAGGTCGGCGATGGCGTCGACGCCGAGCGCGAGGTCACGCAGGCGGTCGCCCGCCTCCGGCGTCAAGCCGCCCCAGGCGACGTTGTCGCGGAACTTGCGCAGGATGCGCTCATCGTCCAGCGGCGTGAAGTGGATGTCGCCGAGCGCCTTCTCGACGCGCACGCGGTGCACCGCCCCGGAGCGCAGCGTGACCTCGACCTCGGCGGCGCTGCCGGCGGAGGGGTCGAGCGAGGGCACGAGCTCCACGCGGTCGAGCATGGACGCCAGCCGCGGCGACTCCATGTGCTCGCGCGTCTGGTGGTCGACCCGCACGGTGCCGTCCAGCAGCGCGGTGGCGACGGCGAACCGGATCGAGAACGCGCCGGAGACCTCAGGAGACTCGCCCATACGGAACTCCTGCCCCACGAAGCCGTTCTTCACGCGGGGCGTCAGGTGCACGACAGCCCGCTCGACGTCGCGTGCTCGCACGCCGAAGCGCGACACCAGCTGCACCGTGGCGTCGAGCGACGGCTGCGACGCGCGGCACGTGGGCCAGGGCTTGATCGTGGCGTCGGCGTAGAAGGCGGACCCGAGGCCGTCGGTGATGGCCGCGAGGTCGGGATCGCCCGCGCTCCACTGCGACAGGAACCCGAACCGCCCGCCGATGGGGTCATCCGGGCCGCCGAAGCCCGCGGCCGCGAGCTCGGCCGAGAACACCGCGTTGCGCGACGACAGCGCGATGGGCAGCTTGAACGACAGCGTCTTGTCGTTGATGTTGTCGATCGTGCCGCCGAGCTGGTTGATCGCGATCCCCAGCGCGCGCTTCAGGCCCGCCGCGTCGAGGCCCATCAGGATGCCCGCGGTCGCCGTGCCGCCGAGCGCGTTGATCGTGCCCGTGTTGTCGCCGCCGCCGTACACGTCGAACCCGGTCGCGTGGCCGAGGCGGGCGGCCAGATCGTCGCCGTAGACCATCGCCGTCAGCAGCTCACGACCGGATGCGCCGCGCGCCTCTGCCACGGCGAGCGCGACCGAGGTCGTGGTGCCGGTGATGTGCGAGGGGATCTGCACGCCATCGGCGCGGTCGGCGCCCACCGGCTCGAAGTCGTACGAGCGCATCAGCACCGCGTTCGCCAGCGCCGCGTGCATCGCCGGCACCTTGGTGCGCGTGGTGAGGACGGTCGCATCCGGGCGCCCACCCCATCCCTCGACCAGGCGCACGATCTCGGCGCTGCCCTGCGCGCGCACGCCGGCGGCGATCAGGCCCAGCGCGTCGAGCAGGCGCGTCTTGGCCCGCGAAACCGCCTCTGGCGGCAGCGACTCGAAGGTCGCCGCCGCCAGATGGTCGGTGAGAACGTCGGAGAGGTTCTCGGGCACGGGATCAGGCCTCGGCCGGCACGGACGCCGAGCGCAGCGTCTGCTCGAAGAAGGCCTTGAGCGCACCCGAGTCGCCGCTGCGCTGCGCCTTCATGTGCTCGAGCATGCGCGCGCGGCCGATCGAGCCGAGGTAGAAGCGCTCGTAGAGCTCGATGCGCGAGCCGAGGGCGCTGCCGGCGAAGTCCCACGCGGTGCGCATGACCTTGGCGCGGTCGCGCGCCGAGATGTCCTTGGCGCCCGGCAGGTACTTCTCGAGCAGGGGTCCGAGACGCGCGTCGTCGAAGGCGGCCTGCGTGGGCGTGGCCAGCAGGTTGTGCGATCCGATGGTCTTGATGATGTCGTTCACGCGGATCATCCACTCCGACATGATGTTGCGCAGCAGGCCGATGTCGTCGTGCACGAAGTAGGCGCCGCCGCCCCAGTCGCTGGAGCGGGCCTCGGCCGAGTGGATGAGCGCGCGCGTGATGCCGAGGTAGGCGTGCACCTCGCCGAGCATCTGGATGACGTCGGGGCGCGTGTCCTGGCCCGTGGTCTTGGCGACCTCGACCAGCAGGTCGTACGCGAACTCGAGCTTCACGGCCGACCGGATGGCGGTCTGCTGCTGGGTGCAGCCGGTCGCCGTGCCCTGGTTGACCGAGTTGTAGAGGTCGAGCTCGCCGTCGATGAACACACGGTCGTGCGGGATGAGCACGTCGTCGAAGATGACGACGCCGTCCTGCTCGTCGAAGCGCGACGAGAAGGGACGGTCCTCGACCGACTGGTCGACGCCGTAGTGGTCGCGGCACACGACCACGACGCCGGGCGCGCTCATCGGGATGGCGAACGAGATGGCGTACTTCTCGTAGCCGGGCTTGATGGGCGTCGCTGGGTAGACGTAGCACTCGTCGGCGATCGGCCCGAGCGTGGCGAGCAGCTTCGCGCCGCGCACGACGATGCCCTCGTCGGTGCGGTCGACGACCTGCAGAGTCAGGTCGGCATTGGCGCCGTCGAGCTCGCCGATCGACTTGTCGATGTTGGCGTGCACGATCGTGTGGGTGAGCGCGAGGTCGTGCTCGGCGACATACTTCTGGTACGCGTTGATGCGCTCGTAGTAGACGGGGCTCGAGGCCTTCTGCCACAGGTCGGTGCGCGAGACGTGGCCCGCCAGCACGACGTTGACGTAGTCGGGGGTGCGGCCGAGCATGCCCACCGAGTACTTCGCGAAGCGCTCGAACGCGACGTGGCGCTTGTGGATGTCGTCCTGCGAGCGGGGGCGCAGGTGCGCGACGCTGATCAGGTCGCCCGTGTCGGGGCTCGGGAACAGGCAGTCGTCCTGGTGCTCCCACTGATAGTCGAAGTACGCGGCCATGCCGGCGACCGATCCCGCGAAGACGGGGTGCTCGGTGACGTCGACGCGCTCCGCGCCGTACCAGACCTCGCGGCCGTCCTTCAGACCGGCCAGATACTCGTGCCCGCGACGTGCGCCCACTGGACTCTCCCTTGTCTCCACCACGCTCTTGTCTCCACCACGCTGTGTTCGCCAGAAGGTGGTCGGCACCCGCCTGCGGGCGCTCGATGCACTCATATTACATTCCCGTGCAAATAATGCAATATGCGTGGATGATGTCCCTACCTCGTCCGTGACGCTCGGCGCGTGAGGAATCCGTCAGGATGACCGGTCGGCTTCACGCCCCGGAGTACGCTCGTGGCGCGAGTGAGGGGAACGCATGGCTGAGGGCGCGCTGCGGCTGCCGCGGATGAGCACCGGGGCACTCGGCTGGAAGCGCCGAGCCGCCGGATTCGCCGTCGCGCTCACGTGCGGCCCGCTGCTCTCCTGGCTGCTGTACGCCCTCGCGCACGAGGAGACGCTCGCCGCCAACGTTCTCGCCTACCAGCTGCTGGTGGTCATCGTCGCCCTGATCGGCGGCATCTGGCCCGCCCTGTTCACCGCCGTGCTCTCGGGCCTGACGCTCAACTTCCTGTTCCTGCAGCCGGTGTTCACGATCACGATCGCCTCGCCGACGCACGCACTGTCGGTCATCCTGTACGTCGCGAGCGCCGTGCTCGTCAGCTGGATCGTCGACCAGGCAGCGCGCCGCGCCCGCGTCGCCGAGCGCGCGGCGGCGGAATCGGAGCTGCTGGCCACGATCTCCGGCAGCGTGCTGCGGGGCGAGAGCGCCGCGCAGGCTCTCGTGACCCGCGCACGCGAGGCCTTCCACGCGACCGGCGCGCGCCTGGTCGGGCTCGACGGCGCGCTGATCGCGGCCGACGGCGAGCCGACGTGGGACGGCCGGTCGGTGTCGGTGCCGGTCGGGGCCGCGCAGACCCCGCGCGGCACGCTCGAGCTGCACGGCACCCGCCTGGGCGTGTCCGAGCGGCGCCTCCTCACCGTCGTCGCCACTCAGCTGGGCGCGGCGCTCGAGCACGCGCACCTCACCGAGGCCGCGCGGGAGGCGGACGCCCTCGCCGCGGCAGACGGTGTGCGGGCGGCGCTGCTGTCGGCTGTGAGCCACGACCTGCGGCGCCCGCTCGCGGCGGCGGTCGCGGCGGTCGGCGGGCTGCGCGCCGCGGGCGTGTCGCTGAGCGACGACGACCGCGCCGAGCTGATCGCCACCGCCGACGAGAGCCTGCGCACGCTGAGCGACCTGGTGGCCGACCTGCTGGACGTGAGCCGCGTGCAGGCCGGCGTGCTGGCGGTCTCGCTCGCCGCGCTCGACGCCGCCGAGGTCGTGCTCGCCTCGATCGACGAGCTGCGGCTCGGGCCCGACCGCGTCGAGCTGGCGTTCGCCCCCGATCTGCCGCCGGTGTCGGCCGACCCCGTCCTGCTGCAGCGCGTGGTGGTGAATCTGCTGGCCAACGCCGATCACCACTCTCCCCCCGGCCACCCGGTGCGCGTCGAGACGCGCGCGCACGGCGACGCCGCGCAGATCCGCATCGTCGACCGGGGTCCGGGAGTGCCCGCCGACCGACAGCAGGAGATGTTCGCGCCCTTCCAGCGAATGGGCGACACCGACAACACCACGGGCCTGGGGCTGGGCCTGGCCCTGTCGCGCGGCTTCGCCGAGGGCATGGGCGGCACACTCACGCCCGAGGACACCCCGGACGGCGGGCTGACCATGGTGGTCGAGCTGCCGCTCGCGCGTCAGCAGCAGCAGCAGCAGCAGAGTATGCGAGAGGACGGCGCGTGAGGATCCTGATCGCCGACGACGACCCCCAGCTGATCCGGGCCATGCGCATCACGCTCGGCGCCCACGGCTACGAGGTGGTCGCCGCGGCGGACGGCGCTGAGGCGATCGCCGTCGCCGCGCAGACGAAGCCCGACGTGGTGCTGCTCGACCTGGGCATGCCGCGGCTGAACGGCATCGAGGTCATCGAGGCGCTGCGGGGCTGGACGGATGCCCCCATCGTCGTCGTGTCCGGGCGCACCGGCTCGGGCGACAAGGTGGATGCGCTTGACGCGGGCGCCGACGACTACGTCACCAAGCCGTTCCAGATCGACGAGCTGCTCGCGCGGCTGCGTGCGCTCGCTCGGCGCATCGGCTCATCCTCGGGCGACCCGGTGGTGTCGTTCGGAGACGTGCGGGTCGACCTCGCGTCCAAGATCGTCACGCGCGCGGGCGAGCCCGTGCACCTCACGCCCACCGAGTGGCGCATGCTCGAGTTCCTCGCCCGCCACCCCGGATCGCTCGTGACCCGCCAAGAGCTGATGCGCGACATGTGGGGCACCGATCAGGTGGCCGATTCGGGCTACCTGCGCCTGTACATCTCGCAACTGCGCAAGAAGCTCGAGGCCGACCCGGCGCGCCCGAGGCACCTCCTCACCGAGCAGGGCATGGGATACCGCCTCGTCGTCGGCTGACGCTGAGGCGCGGCGAGCGGCGGTGAGCGGGCAGCGCCCGGGAAGCGCCCGGCGACTCTCCTCGGCGTGAGGAAGCGCCCGTGCGAGCCGCCGTGTGAGGAAAGCGTGAGGATCCGCTTCCGGGCGCCCCCGCCCCGTTACGCTCCTCGATCGTGTCCTCTTCCCCGCGGTGGCGCCCGGCGGCCCCGACCGCGCGGCGGCTCGCCCCGGCGCAGGCCATCGCGATGTCCTTCGCCGGGGTCGACCTCGTCGGCACGCTGCTGCTGATGCTGCCGCTGTCCTCGTCCGAGAGCCGCTGGACGGGTGCGGTGGATGCCCTGTTCACCTCGACCTCGGCCCTCTGCGTCACCGGCCTGATCGTGACCGACACCCCCGTGTACTGGAGCCCGTTCGGCAAGGTCGTCATCCTCGCCCTCATCCAGATCGGCGGTCTGGGGATCATGCTGTGCGCGGCCCTCATCGCGCTCGCCCTCGCACGCAGGCTCTCGATGCGCTCGCGCCTCATCGCGAGCGCCGAGACCAAGTCGGCGGGCGCAGGCGACGTGCGAAGCGTGGCGCGGGGCATCCTCGTGACCACCCTCTTCATCGAGACCGTCACCGCGGCGATCCTGTTCGCGCGCTTCGTCGCCGGATACGGCTACGACGTCGGTCGGGCCGCCTGGCACGCCGTCTTCCACGCCGTGTCGTCGTTCAACAACGCGGGCTTCGCGCTGTACAGCGACAGCCTGATGGGGTTCGTCGCGGACCCCTGGATCTGCCTGCCCGTGTGCGGCGCGATCATCCTGGGCGGGCTGGGCTTCCCCGTGCTGCGGCAACTGCGCCGCGAGCTGCGACGCCCCCTGCACTGGACGATGAACACGCGCGTCGTGCTGTCGACAAGCGCCGTGCTGCTCGCGGGCGGCACGGCGCTGACGCTCGTGTTCGAGTGGGACAACCCCGGCACGTTGGGCCCCCTCGACCCCGCCACGCGCGTGCTCGCAGGGTTCTTCCACTCCGTGCAGTCCCGCACGGCCGGCTTCAACTCGGTCGACACCTCGCAGCTGCACGACGAGACCTGGCTTCTGACCGACGTGCTGATGTTCATCGGCGGCGGCCCCGCCGGCACGGCGGGCGGCATCAAGGTCACCACGTTCGCGGTGCTGTTCTTCATCGTCTGGACCGAGCTGCGCGGCGGCACGGCGGTCAACGTGTTCGGCAAGCGCCTGTCGCGCTCGGTGCACCGCGAGGCGATCACGGTGGTCGTCGTGGCGATCGGGGCGGTCATGGCCGCTGTGGCGGCGATCCTGGCGATGACGGACCTGGATCTCGACCGCGTGCTGTTCGAAGCCGTCTCGGCGTTCGGCACGGTCGGGATGTCGACGGGCATCACCGCGGGTCTGCCCGACGCCGCGAAGCTCATCCTGGCCCTCCTGATGTTCCTCGGCCGGCTCGGTCCTCTCACGCTCGGATCGGCCCTCGCGCTGCGCGAACGGCGCATCGCGTACGAGCTCCCCAAGGAGCGGCCGGCCATCGGCTGACCCGGCGATCCGGCCGACCTCACATCGAAAGGACCCTCTCGTGGTCAAGTTCCTCTCCTTCCGCGAAGACGCCCGGCGCATCGCCGAGGCCGACTCGGTCGCCGTGATCGGCCTCGGCCGGTTCGGCGCGTCTCTCGCGCTCGAGCTCATGGCGTCGGGCACCGAGGTGCTCGGCATCGACTCGGACGAGGATCTCGTCCAGTCGCTCAACGCGCAGCTGACCCAGGTCGTGCGCGCCGACGCGACGAAGCTCGAGGTGCTGCAGCAGCTCGCGATCGGTGACTTCGACCGCGTCGTGGTGGCGATCGGCACCGACATCAAGGCGTCCATCCTGACCGCCTCGCTGCTGCTGCAGCTGAAGGTGCCGGTGATCTGGGCCAAGGCCGTCGACGAGCAGCACGGCATGATCCTCGAGCAGCTGGGCGTGCACAAGGTGATCTCGCCCGAGAAGGAGATGGGCCGCCGCGTGGCCCACCTGGTGCGCGGAGCCGCGGCCGACTACCTCGAGATCGACAAGGGCTACGCGATGGTCAAGACCGTCGCGCCGGCGCACCTGCACGGGATCACGCTCACCGAGGCCGCAGTGCGCACCGAGCACGGCGTCACCATCGCGGCGTACAAGCCCGGGCACGGCGAGTGGCGCAACGCCGATGCCGACACCGTGCTGCGGGCCGGCGACGTGCTTCTCGTCGTGGGTCCCACGAGCCGCGTCGAGGCGTTCGCGCAGCTGCGCTGAGCCGGCGTCCGGCTACAGCCGCACGACCTCGGTCACGCGCACGACCGCCGCGCCCGCCTCATCCGACGCCGCCAGGTCGACCTCGGCGCGGATGCGCCAGTCGTGGTCGCCCGCCGGGTCGTCGATGATCTGCTCGACGGTCCACGTCTCCCGCCCCTCGGAGATGCGGCACAGCTGCGGCGAGCGCGCGGCACCGGAGATGCCGATGGACTCGTGCTCGGCGTAGTAGCGGTCGAGCGCCTCGGGCCAGCCGGCGTCCGGATCCAGCTCGACGAGCTCGTCGTCGGCCTCGCGTGCCGCCAGCTGCACGCGGCGGAACATCTCGTTGCGCACCAGCACCGTGAAGGCCCGCCGGTTCTGCACGAGCGACGGCACGACGGGCTCATCCGACGGCGCGTCGGCGCCCGACACCAGCGCCTCCCACTCGTCCACCAGGCTCGAGTCGACCTGCCGCACGAGCTCGCCCAGCCACGCGATGATGTCGAGCAGCTCCTCGGTGCGCGCCTCGGCGGGCACCGTCTGCCGGATGGCGCGGTAGGCGTCGCTGAGGTAGCGCAGCACGAGCCCCTCGCTGCGGCCCAGCTGGTACCAGTTGGTGAACTCGGCGAAGCTCATCGCGCGCTCGTACATGTCGCGCACCACCGACTTCGGCCGCAGCTCGAAGTCGCGCACCCACGGCTGACTGGTGGCGAACACCTCGAACGCCTGCGCGAGCAGATCCTGCAGCGGCTTCGGGTAGGTGATGTCCTCGAGCAGCGCCATCCGGTCGTCGTACTCGATCCCCTCGCGCTTCATGGCCGCGACGGCCTCACCGCGTGCCTTGAACTCCTGCTGGCTCAGGATCGCGCGGGGGTCGTCGAGCGTGGCCTCGATCACGCTCACGACGTCGAGGGCGTAGTGGCCGGTGCCGACGGCGCCGGGCGCGTCATCCGGATCGAGCAGCTCGATCGCGGCGAGCGCGAACGGCGACAGCGGCTGGTTGAGCGCGAAGTTGGGCTGCAGCTCGACGACGAGGCGGATGTCGCCCGACGGCGTCACCTCGACGATGCCCGCGTCGCGCAGCGTGCGGAAGATCGCGATCGCCCGGCGCGCCAGGGCGTACTTCCGCGCGCGCGGCTCGTGGTTGTCGAACACGAGCGACCGGATGTCGCCGAACACGTCGCCGCTGTGCCCTTCGGACGACCGCGCGATGACGTTGATGATCATGGCCGATGTGATCTGCAGCTGCGGGGTGAGCGGCTCGGGCTGGGCCTGGACGAGCTTGTCGAACGTCGCCTCGGTCCACGACACGAAGCCGGCCGGGGCCGACTTGCGCTGCACCTTCTTGAGCTTCTTCGGGTCGTCCCCGGCCTTGCGCAGCGCCTGCTCGTTCTCGATCTCGTGGTCGGGGGCCATCACCACGACGTTGCCGTACGGGTCGAAGCCGGCGCGTCCCGCGCGGCCCGCGATCTGGTGGAACTCGCGCGCGGAGAGGCGGCGCATCCGGGTGCCGTCGTACTTCGACAGCGCCGAGATCAGCACCGTGCGGATGGGCACGTTGATGCCGACGCCGAGCGTGTCGGTGCCGCAGATGACGCGCAGCAGGCCGCGCTGCGCCAGCGTCTCGACGAGCCGGCGGTAACGGGGCAGCATGCCGGCGTGGTGCACGCCGATGCCCGCGCGCACCAGGCGCGAGAGGGTCTTTCCGAAGCTGGTGGTGAACCGGAAGCCGCCGATGGCCTCGGCGATCTCGTCGCGCTGCTCGCGCGTGGCCACCTTGACGTTGGCCAGCGCCTGGGCGCGCTCCATCGCGGCGGCCTGCGAGAAGTGCACGATGTAGATCGGCGTCTCGCGCTCTTCGAGCAGGCTCTCGACCAGCTCGTGCACGGGGCGCCGCTCGTAGGTGTGGTGCAGTGGCACGGGGCGCTCGGCTCCGGCCACGAGGGTCGTGTCGCGGCCGGTGCGGCGTGAGAGATCGGCCTCGATCGCGCTCGTGTCGCCGAGCGTCGCGCTCATCAGCAGGAACTGCGCGCGCGGAAGCAGCAGCAGCGGCACCTGCCACGCCCATCCGCGGTCGGCGTCGCCGTAGTAGTGGAACTCGTCCATCACGACCTGGTCGACGTCGGCGTCGCCGCCCTGGCGCAGTGCGAGATTGGCGAGGATCTCGGCCGTGCAGCACACGATCGGCGCGTCGGGGTTCACCGACGAGTCGCCCGTGACCATGCCGACGTTCTCGGCGCCGAACACGTCGACCAGGGCGAAGAACTTCTCGCTGACCAGGGCCTTGATCGGGGCGGTGTAGTACGTGCGCCCGCCGCGGGCGAGCGCGACGGCGTGCGCCGCGATGGCGACCAGCGACTTGCCCGTGCCCGTGGGCGTCGCCAGGATCACGTTGCTCCCCGAGACGAGCTCGATCACCGCCTCGTCCTGCGCGGGATACAGGCTGAGCCCCCGCTCCCCCGCCCATGCCACGAACGCGTCGTAGAGGGCGTCGGCGTCGTCACCGGCCGCGCGGGCGGCCTCGAGCAGGGTGGAGGTCATCCTGTCGAGTCTGCCTCATCCGGCCTGGGCGTCCGGCGGGCGCGTCGCTGCGGTGGCTTCGGCGCGGGCTTCGGGCGCGACTCGCGCGTGGCTTCGGGCGCGACTCCTGCGTGGCTTCGGGCGCGGCTCACGCGTGACTTCGGGCGGAGATCCCGGGTTCTCCGGGGCCGGATGCCCCGGATGGCCCGGAGGAGCCGGGATCTCCGGACGAACGCCGAGGGTCTCCGCCGCGCTCAGGCGAGCGGCACGCCGCCGTTCTGGCATGTGGCGCAGTACTGCGCGCCGCCCTTGGAGCCCGGCACGTCGCGCACGGTGTCGCCGCAGACGGGGCAGGCCTCGCCCGTGCGGCCGTGCACGCGCATCGCCGCCACCTTCTCGGCCTTCAGCCGATCGGGCGGCACGTCGCGCCGTCCCGCGAAGGCCGCGCGCAGCACATCCTGGATCGCCGCGTGCAGCCGCGCGCGCTCGCCGTCGTCGAGGGCCGACGCGTGGGTGGTCGGCGCCAGTCGTGCCGCGTGCAGGATCTCGTCGGAGTACGCGTTGCCGATGCCCGCCAGCGACTCCTGCTCCTGCAGCAGCGCCTTGAGCTGCTTGCGACGCCCGCGCAGGATGCCGTCCAGCACGTCGCGCGTGAACTCCGGCGAGAGCGGGTCGGGGCCGAGCTTCGCGATCGCGGGCAGCCGGCGCGGGTCGTCGGTCACCGACAGGGTCAGCGACAGCCACTCGCCCGCATCCACGAGCGCGAGCTGCGCGCCGTCGTCGAACAGGATGCGCGCGATCACGGCGGCGTCGCCGTCGGCGATCGCGCCGTCCGCCGCCGCCCGGTCGTCGGACCAGCGCGCCCAGCCGGCCCGCCCGAACCCGATCGCCAGGCTCGGGCCATCGGTGTCGAGCGCGAGGTGCTTGCCGAAGCGCCGCAGGCCGGCGACGGTGCGACCGGTCAGCTCGTCGAGCCGGCGATCCCTCGTCTTCAGCGCGCGGAACTCGTCGAGCTCGATCCGCTCGATCGTGCGGTCCGTCGCCCGCTCGCGCAAGAACCCTGCCAGGGCGTCGACCTCGGGGGACTCCGGCATGGGCCCATCCTGCCGCGAGGCGTCCGGGAGCGCCACCGGTGGCCAGGTGGCAGTGGCCTCGCGTTCGCCGCGAGGCCAGACTGTGAGCATGGTCGGAGATGTGGGGCGAGCCGCGGCCGCGGCGCTGGGGCTGCCCGGCGCGGCTCTGGAGCGCATCGCGCCCGTGGTCGAGCCGCCGGCGTGGTCGTCGACGCTCCGGGTCGCCGCGCTCGCGACCGACAGCGTCGCGCTCGCCTCGCTCGCCCTCGATCTGGCGGCCGAGGCACGCGGGGCGGGCGGGCGCGGGCCCGTCGTCGTGGACGGACCACGCGTGGCGGCGTCGTTCGCGAGCGATCGGGTGCTGCGCGTGGACGGAGAGAAGCCCGACGTGTGGTCGCCGCTCTCGGGCTTCTGGCGAACGGCCGACGGCTGGGTGCGCACGCACGGCAACTATCCGCACCATGCCGAGCGCCTGCGGGCGCTGCTCGAGGTGCGGGATGACGCGAGCCGCGACGACCTGGTGCTCGCGACGGCCGGATGGGCCGCGTCGGATCTGGAGGATCGCGCGGCGGAGGTCGGCGCGATCGTCGCCGCCGTGCGCGACGAGGCCACGTGGCGGGAGCATCCGCACGCCCGCGTGCTGGCGGCCGAGCCGCTGATCGCCACGATGAGCCTCGGACAGGCCGCGCCTCGGCGCTGGCCGGCCTCGGGCCCGCTGCCGCTCAGCGGCATCCGGGTGCTCGATCTCACCCGCGTGATCGCAGGCCCCGTCGCCACGCGTGACCTCGCCCACGCGGGCGCCGAGGTGCTGCGGCTCGACTCCCCCGCGCTGCCCGAGATCGACTGGCAGCACCTCGACATCGGTCACGGCAAGCGCACCGCCCTGCTCGACCTGCGCGTCGACCGGGACGAGTTCGAGCGGCTGCTCACCGGTGCCGACGTGCTCGTCACGGGGTACCGTCCTGGCGCGCTCGCGCGCTACGGGCTCGACGAGGACTCGCTGGCCGAGCGGCATCCGGGCCTCGTGACGGCGCGCATCTCCGCGTGGGGCGCGTCCGGCCCCTGGGCGCACCGGCGCGGGTTCGACAGCATCGTGCAGGCGACCACCGGCATCGCGGTGCGCGAGAGCGCCGACGGCGAGACGCCCGGCGCGCTGCCGGTGCAGGCGCTGGACCACTCGGGCGGCCACCTGCTCGCCGCGGCGATCGCGACCGCGCTGGTGCGCCAGCGCACCGCCGGCGGGTCGCCGCACGTCGCGGTGGCCCTCGCCCGCATCGCGCAGCAGCTGCTCGCGAGCCCGCCGGCCGAGCGCGCACCTGCGGCGACGCAGGATCTGCCCGCGCAGGTCTCCTCCGTGCCGGGCGGGCCTGAGCTGACGCACGCGCCGCCGCCGCTCGCCTTCGCGGGAGCGCCGGATGGCTTCGCCCCGCCGCGTCCCTGGGGCTCCGACGCGGCGTCGTGGAGCGGCGGCTGAGACGAGCGAAGCCCCGCCATCCGGCGGGGCTTCCGTGGCGGAGACGGAGGGATTTGAACCCTCGGTCCCCTTAAAGGGGACTCCACCTTAGCAGGGTGGTGCACTAGGCCTGACTATGCGACGTCTCCAGATCCCGAGGGATCCCGGCGTCCGCGAGGACGCACTTCCTCCATAGTAACCGGTCACAGGACCAGGGCGAAAACGCCGTCTCGCGACAGGGGTGTCAGAGGCCGGCGCCCTGAGCGCAGCTGGTGTCCTCAGCGGTGCGCCCGGGTGCCGCGAGCTCGGGATCCGGCGTCTCGGTGGCGATCGGCGCCGAGGGGTCGGTCGGGGTCGCGGTGTCGGTCGGGGCCGGCGTCTCCGTGGCCGGGTCGGCCGGGTCCACCGACTCGTTCGCCGCGATCATGGCGAACATCTCCTGCACCGCGAACTCGTCGGGCACGACGCGGTTCGGGTCATACGGGTCCGCGGCGACGGGGTACTGCAGGAACACGATGTCCGACAGCGGCACATCCTTCGCCGCCATCGCGATCTGCACGAGCGTGACCGGGCTGAGCTGGTCGCTCGGGTCCACATTGGTCACGGTCGTGCGCGCCAGGCTGAGCAGCGTGCTCGGGTTCGTGAGCACCTCCTCGCTCATGAGCTTGCGCGCGAGCGACGACATGTAGACCTGCTGGTTGCTGATGCGGCCCAGGTCGCCGCCGTCGCCGACGCCGTGGCGCGAACGCAGGAACGCGAGCGCCTGCTCGCCCGCCAGCGTGTGCGTCCCGGGCTCGAGGTAGAGCATGCCCGCCTCGACGTCGTTGATGCCCTGGTCGACGCACACGTCGACCCCGCCGATCGCGTTCGTGATCTCGATCACGCCGTTCCACGTCACGGTGGCGGCGTAGTCGATCGCGAGCTCCGGATCGAACGGCGTGGTGAGCGTGTCGATCGTCTTCGCGACGCACGGCAGGCCTCCCGCGGCGTACGCGGTGTTGATCATCCGCTTGTCCGACGCGGGCGTGACCGTGCCGTCCTCGAGGTTCGTGCACTCGGGGGTGGGGATCATCAGGTCGCGGGGGAACGCGATGGCGGTGATCTTGCGCGGCTCGGGCGAGATGTGCACGAGCAGGTTCACGTCGTTCAGGCCGTCCTGCAGCTGACGGCCGTCGTCGCCGTAGGCCGAGCGGTCGCTCGGGCAGCGGTCGCCGAAGCGCTCGTGCGAGTCCCACTCGCAGATGTCGATGCCGGTGAGCAGCAGGTCGACGCCCTTCTCACCCACGAGCTGGTCGATGTCGGGCGGTGAGACATCCTGCCCCTCGAGCTGCACGGCGTCGGCGGCGAATGTCGACGACAGGTCGTAGGCCGCGTAGCCGGCGACTCCGAGCGCCGCCAGCACGGTGCAGAGCGCACCGATGCCGAGCACGCGCATCAGACGCGCGAACGGGCTCGGCGCCGGCAGCCGCCCGTGACGCGCGACCGTGCGCCGCGCGCGCCGCTTCGACGTGTCGCTCATGGATGCCTTTCCGGGACGCCTGTGGGGCTCAGGCATCGTGTTCACTGCGGAGGGTGTGGGATTCGAACCCACGGGGCGCTAGCCCGCTGGTTTTCAAGACCAGATCCTTCGGCCGCTCGGACAACCCTCCCGGCAGGGTCGCCCCTGCGGATCAGGCGCGAGTCTAGCCGACTGGCCCGCCGGCCATTGTCCCGCCCGCTTCTGGACGGCCACTGAGCGCGGCTGGAGGATCGGCTGTGGACGCCGCCCTGCACCGCACGCGGAGATCTGCACCACGGCGGACCGGATCGGCCGATCCGGTCCGCCGATGTGCGGATCTCCGCGCCAGATGCTGCTGTCGCCCCCTAGGCGTCGAGCAGGTCGCGCAGGAGTGCCACCAGCAGAGCCGTTCGCGGCGCGATCTCATCGACCATGACGTGCTCGTGGTCGGCATGCGCGCCGCCGCCGACCGCGCCGAGGCCGTCGAGCGTGGGCACGCCGATGCCGGCCGTGAAGTTGCCGTCCGATGCGCCGCCCACCACGATCGCCTCGGGCAGCTGCAGCCCCAGCTCGCGCGACACGGCCAGCGCACGCTGCCACACGCCCTCTGCCGCCGACGTCTCGAGCGGGGGACGGTTGACCCCGCCGCTGACGGTGACCGTCGCCCCCGTGTGCGACGTCAGCGAGTGGAACGCCTCGTCCACGCGTGCCTGCTCGGCGATCGTGAGGGCGCGCACGTCCACCATGAACGACGCGTGCGCCGGCACGGTGTTGGTCGTCGTGCCCGACTGCGCGACAGTCGGCACGACCGAGGTGCCGGCCTCGGCATCCGCGAACCCGATCACCACGCCCACCTGGTGCGCCAGCTCGACGGTCGCGTTGAGACCCTTCTCGGGCTCGAGGCCCGCGTGCGCGGCCCGCCCGATGATGTCGACGCGATAGTTCGACACGCCCTTGCGCCCGATCTTGAGGGCTCCCCCGTCGCCGGTCGCCTCGAGCACGAGCGTGGCGACGCATCCGGCGGCCTCCTGCTCGATGAGCGCGCGCGACGCGGGCGAGCCGACCTCTTCGTCGCCGGTGACCAGCAGGGTGACGGCCGCGTTCTCGAGGTGGCCGATGCGGGCCGCCGCGTGCAGGGCCATCACGAGACCGGTGAGCATGTCGAAGCAGCCCGGGCCGCGCAGCACGCCGTCCTGGATGGAGAACGGGTGCGTCTCGATCGACCCCACGGGCCACACGGTGTCGTGGTGCGTGAGCAGCAGCACGCGGGGCGCCTCGGGGTCGGGCGAGCCGAGCCGCCAGCGCAGGTGCGTGACGCCCTCGACGACGAGGCGCTCGGGCGCGAACCCGAGGCGACGCTCGCCGATGGCGGCGATCAGATCGGCCGATCGCGCGACCGCCGTGTGGTCGGCCGACGGCGACTCGCACCGGATGATCTGCTCCAGATCCGTCAGCATGTCGGGCAGCGCCTGCTCGGCCCAGTCGAGCAGCGCCTGGCCGGCCTCGCTGGGCCGCACCTCGCCGGCCGCCGGGGTCGTCTCGGTCTCGGTCATCTGGGTTCTCCTCGCAGTCCGCGTCCGGGGTACGCATCAGCGACGATATCGCCGTCACGCACCACGAACCGGCCATTCACCAGCAGGTGGGTCACTCCGGTCGACGGGCGTGTGGGGTCGAGATACGTCGCCTGGTCGGTGATCCGGTCGGGGTCGATCACCACGATGTCGGCATCCGCGCCGGGCGAGAGGCGCCCCTTGCGCGTCGCGCCGGGCGCGATGCCGTCGAGCACGCGGGCGGGCAGGTAGCTGCACCGCCGGAACGCCTCGAGCCACGTCCACAGACCGTGCTCGCGCACCATGAGCCGCAGCGACTTCGCGAACGTCCCGGCCGTGCGCGGGTGCGTCTGACCGCCGGGTGGCAGCGGCCACTCGCGGGTGTCCACCGATCCGTCGGGCCAGATGATGTGCATCGAATCGGACGCGACGATGCTGTCCGGGAACGCCAGCGAGGCCCGCAGCGTGGCGGCATCCCGCTCGTCGCGCTCGTCGAGGAACTCGACGATGCACAGCGCCCCGGGGTCGGTGGCGCGCACGTGGCGCAGATGCGCCTCATCGCGGATGCGCTCCCCCGTCGCGACGAGCACGAGGTTGTGCGGCTTGAGGTCCCACGCGCCGAGCGCCTCGGGCGCCAGGAACGCCGCGCCGATGCCCGTGGAGCCCGCGCCGTACGGGTAGGCCTCGACCGTCACGTGCGCGCCGCCCGCGCGCGCGGTCTCGATCGTGCCGAGCGTGCGGTCGACGTGGCGGCGCGACGTCGAGTTGACGTGGCAGTGGTGCGCGGTGCCGCCGAACTCCATGGCCGAGCGGGCGACCTCGAGCGTGCCGTCGATGGGCGTGGTCGGATCGGACTCGACGATCTCCCGCACGTGCGTGAACGTGGGCGCGCCCGCCGCCGCAGCGATGCGCGCGACCTCGCGGAACTCCGCGGGGTCGGTGCGCGGCGCGTAGCCCATCAGCACGCCGATGCCCAGCGCGCCATCGGCCAGCTCGCTCTCCAGGATGCCCAGCCAGCGCCGCAGCTGGGCGGGCGACGAGTCGCTCAGCCAGTCGCGGTCATACAGGATGTCGAGCCCGCCGAACGGGTCGGCATCCGCGATCCTGCCCGACAGCACCACGGCCCGTGCCAGCAGCCACGAGGCCGAGAAGCCGTAGTTGAGGGGGCGCCCCTGCGCGGCCGCGTCGGCATACGCCTTCTCGACCGGCGAGAGCCCCATCTCGAGGTCGAGCGCGGTGGTGACGCCGTCCATCGCCTGCAGCCGCTGCCCTGCGATCGAGTGCACGTGGCTGTGCATGTCGATGAAGCCGGGGCCGACCATCCTGCCGGTCACGTCGACGACCGTCGCCCCCTCGGGCGCGACCGACCCGGGATCGCGGATCTCGGCGACCGCGCCGTCGCGCACCAGCACGTCGGCGATCCGGTCGGTGGCGGTGGCCGGGTCGATGACCCGGCCACCGCGCAGAAGGACCGCGGTCACGCGGCCTTCTTCGGCGTCGCACGCGCTCCCAGATGCACGTACTTCTCGCCGGTGGGCAGCGCGTAGAACGTCACGGCCATCCACGTCTCGGTTCCGGGCGCGCGCGTGACCCAGAGGTCGTCGCCCGAGACCGGGTGCAGCTCGAACTCGGTGCCCGGGTCGTCCTCGAGCTCGGCCAGCAGACCGACCGGCGTCATGCGCAGCACCGGCAGGCCGCCCGCCTCGGCGGGCGGGGTCACCTCGATGCGCACCGACGCCCGCTCGTACGTGCCCACGTGGGGGGTGATGTCGGCCTCCGCGCCGTCGACCGGCTGCAGCGGCTGGGCGATCTCGACTCCCGCGAGCTCGGCGAAGATCTCGCCGTACAGATCCATGTGCAGGTCGCGCGTGTGGCCGCCGTTGGTCAGCAGACCGACCGCGAGTCCCTGCTCGGGCAGGATGCGCAGGAACGCCGCCTGGCCGATCGTGTTGCCGTCGTGGCCGATGAGGCGGTGGCCGTTCCAGTCGAAGCGGATCCAGCCGATGCCCCACGAATCCCCGAGCGTGTACGGGTCGGGCAGCTCGGCCTGCTTGGTGGTCATCTCAGCGACGGCGGCCTCCGAGAGCACGCGCGTGCCGTCGGCGGCGACGCCGCCCGCGAGGTGCATGCGGGCGAACGACAGCAGGTCGCTCACGGGGCACGTGATCAGGCCGGCGGGGCCGAGCGGCCGCGGCAAGCTCCACACCGGCACCACGGTCGCGGTGCCGTCCTCGCCGACGTTGTGGCCCACGGCGGCGGGGTGCAGGATGGCCTCCTCCGGCAGGGTGCCCGTGGCCTTCAGGCCGAGCGGCGCGTACAGGCGCTCCCGCATCGCGACATCCCACGTCTTGCCGGTGAGCGCCTCGATGACCCGTCCCGCGAGCGAGAAGCCCGCGTTGCAGTACGACCACGTCGCGCCGATCGGGTGGTTCTGCGTCTGCTCCTTGAGCAGCGCGACGTACTTCTCGAGGTTGTCGTCGCCGCGACCGGTGTCGGTGAACACGTCTCCGTCGATGCCGCTCGTGTGCGCCAGCAGGTGGCGCAGCGTCACGGTGCGGGCCACCTCCATGTCGGCCAGCTCGAAGTCGGGCAGCGCCTCGATGATCGGGGTGTCGAGCGTGATCAGCCCCTCGTCCACGAGCTGCATGCAGACGGTCGCGGTCCACACCTTCGAGATGGATCCGATCTGGAACACGGCGTCGTCCGACACGGGGATCTGCGCGGGCACGTGCAGGTACCCGTGCGACACGGTGACCTGCTCATCCGGTGCCCCGTCGGCTCCGAGGCGGAAGATGCCCAGCTGCGCGCCGGGCACGCCGTGCTTGGCGGCGAGCGCGGCGAGGCGCTCCTTCCAGTGCGCGGCGTCGATCGCGGTGGTGGTGGCGGTATCGGTCATGGGGCTGCTCCTCAGGGCTTCGAAGACGTGGGGGTGGAATACAGCGGTTCGGGCACCGCGGCCAGCAGCTCGCGGGTGTACGGGTGTTCGGGGGACTCCAGGACGCGCGACGCGGGCCCGTGCTCGACCAGCCGGCCGCCCCGCATCACGGCGACGGTGGAGGCGACGTAACGCACCACCGCGAGGTTGTGCGAGATGAAGAGCATCGACAGCCCGAGCTCGGCCTGCAGCTCGCGCACCAGGTTGAGCACGGCGCCCTGCACCGACACGTCGAGCGCCGAGGTGATCTCGTCGGCCACGATCACGTCGGGCCTGGCGGCGAGGGCGCGGGCGATCGCCACGCGCTGCCGCTGGCCGCCGGACAGCTCCCCCGGGCGCGCGTCGGCGCGCGAGGGATCGAGGTGGACCAGCTCGAGCAGACGCTCGATCTCGGCGCGGCGGCCGTTGCGCGGCACGTCGGCCGGCAGGGCCTCGGCGATCGACCGGCCGATGCTCATGCGCGGATCGAGCGACGACTGCGGATCCTGGAACACCATCTGCACGGGCCGGCGCCCGCGCCGCGGAACCTCGCTCCCGTCGAGCAGGATGCGCCCGCTGGTCACGGGCGCGAGGCCCACGATCGCACGCGCGATGGTCGACTTGCCCGACCCCGACTCGCCCACGAGCCCGACGATCTCGCCGTGCGGCACGGTGAGGCTCACGCCGTCGACCGCGGCATGCGCGTGCGCGCCGTGCCCGTAGCGCACCACCAGGTCCTCGATCGCGAGCTCGCTCATGACTCCCCCTCCTGCACCGCCGCGGCGGCCTGGGCAGCGCGTCCCTGCGCCGCCCGGCCGGTCATCGCCCCCTCCACCGCCATGGCGCCCCGCAGGGTGGGCAGAGCCGACGTCGCGACCGGTGACTCGGCCACCGACACGGCGGTCGGCGTGGTCACGGGGTTCCAGCACGCGACCCGCTGGCCGTGCCCCGCCGGCACCGGCGCGAGAGCCGGGTCCTCCTCGATGCAGCGCGCGGTCGCGAACGGGCAGCGCGCCGCGAACGCACAGCCCACCGGCACGCGCGACGGATCGACCGGACGGCCCGGGATCGTCGCGAGCGGCTTGTCGCGATCCGTGCTCATGTCGGGAACCGCCGCGATGAGCGCCCGGGTGTACGGGTGCTGCGCGTCCTGGGCCAGGCGATCAGAGGCGATCTCCTCGACGATGCGGCCGGCGTACATCACGACGATGCGGTCGCACACCTCGCGCACCACCGCCACGTCGTGGCTGATGAGCAGGATGGCGGCGCCGTTCTCGCGCCGCACGCGCCCCAGCAGCTCGAGCACGCTCTTCTGCACCGTGACGTCCAGCGCGGTCGTCGGCTCGTCGGCGATCACCAGGCGCGGCGTCGCCATCACGCCCATGGCGATCATGGCGCGCTGGCGCATGCCGCCCGAGAACTCGTGCGGGTACTGCTTCGCACGGCGCTCGGGTTCGGTGATGCTGACGGCGCCCAGCCGTTGGGCGGCATAGGCGAGCGCCTGCTTCCAGCTCATCCCGCCGTGGTAGCGCGACACCTCGGCCAGCTGCGTCCCCATCTTCATGGTGGGGTTGAACGACGTCATCGGGTCCTGGAACACCATCGCGAGCGACGTGCCCAGCAGACGGCGGCGCTCGGCCAGCGCGCCCTGAGACCGCGGGGGCTGAGCGAGGTCGGCACCCGCGAACCGCAGCTCGTCGGCCTCCACGCGCAGCGGCTCCTCGACCAGCTGCGCGATCGCCAGGGCGGTCAGCGACTTCCCCGATCCCGACTCGCCCACGATGCCCACGGCCTCCTGCGCCGCGATGCGCAGGTCGACGCCGCGCACCGGAGCGACCTCGCCCCCGGCGCCCGGCAGTGTCACCCGCAGGCCCCGCACATCCAGCACCGCGTCGCCCCGCGGCGTCTCGGTCCGTGCGGCGATCGGCTGGTGCGCGCTGCCCCGTCGGGCGCCGCGCGCGCGGGCCGCGGCGAACGTGCCCGGCATGGCCGACACCGAGTACACCTTGGCGAGCGCCTCGCCCGCGAGGTTGAACGCGAGCCCCGCGATCACGACCGCGATGCCGGGCGCCAGGGCCGCGAGCGGGTTGATGTAGATGCGGCTGAGCCCCTCCATCATGAGGCGGCCCCAGTCGTACGCGGGTGCCTGCACGCCGAGCCCGAGGAACGACAGCCCCGCGAAGGCGAGCAGCGACCCGCCCGCCGCGATCGTCGCGTTGACGATGAGCGGCTCGGCGATGTTGGGCAGCACGTGCCGCAGCAGGATGCGGAAATGCCCGAGGCCGGCGGTGCGCGCGGCGGCCACGTAGTCGCGGTCCATGATGCCCGCGATCAGGGTCTGGCAGAAGCGCGCGAACGACGGCGCCCCGGCCACCCCGATGGCCCACATCGCGGCGTACTCGCCCACGCCCAGCACGGTCGCGAGGAACAGCGCGAGCAGGATGCCGGGGAACGCCACGGCGATGTTCACGGCCGCCACGACGAAGCGCCCGGCCGTGCGACCGAGCAGCAGCGGCGCCGCCCCCAGCAGCACGCCGATCACGAGAGCGATCGCCGTCGCGCCGAGGGCCAGGATCACCGTGAGCCGCGTGGCGACGAGTGTGCGCAGCAGCAGGTCCCGGCCGAGCGCGTCGGTGCCGATCGGGTGCTCGGCCGAGGGCGCCGCGTTGATGTTCGCGGTGTCTGTGAGATCGGCGGCCGAGCCCCACAGCAGCGGCGCGAGCACCGCCGTGAGCAGCACGAGGGCGAGCAGCAGCACCGCTCCCCAGGTGAGTGGCGAACGCCCGAGCGGCGTGCGCAGGATCGACGGCGCGCGCATCAGCGGGCTCCTCCGGTCTCGTCGAGGATCGTGGAGCGCGGGTCGAGCACCGCGAGGATCACGTCGACCGCCGTGTTGGCCAGCAGCACCCCGACGCCGTAGACCAGCACGATGCCCTGCACCAGCTGGTAGTCCTTGCCGAGGATCGAGCCGGTCACCGTCGCCCCGATGCCCGGCCATGCGAACACGTTCTCGACCAGCACCGTGCCGGCCACCATCGAACCGAGCAGCAGACCGCCCAGCGTCAGCGACGCGGTCACGGCGTTGGGCAGGGCGTGCCGCAGCACCACGCGAGCGGGCGCCAGCCGCTTGGCGCGCGCGGTGCGCACGTAGTCGGCCTCGAGCGCCGCGAGCAGCTCGACCCGCACGATGCGAGACAGGATGGCCGCGGGCCCCACGGCGAGCGCGAGCACGGGCAGGATGAACGACTCCAGTCCGTCGGCGCCCGCGACGGGCAGCCACTTCAGGGTCACGCCGAAGATCCACACGAGCGCCACGCCGAGCAGGAAGTCGGGAATGGTGCCGAGCACCACGCTCGACGACGCGAAGCCCAGCTCGAGGCCGCGGTTGCGCCCGCGGCGCGTGGCCACCGCGATCAGGGCGCCCACGGGGATGGCCACCAGCACCGCGACCACGAAGCCGGCCAGTCCGAGCGCCAGCGTCGCGGGCAGGCGGTCGCCGATCACGTCGACCACGGGCAGCCGGTACTGGATGGACGTGCCCAGCTCGCCCGTGAAGATGCCGGCGAGGAAGCGCAGGTACTGCTGCCACAGCGGAGCGTCGAGACCGAAGTTGGCGCGCGTCTGCGCGATCAGCTCGGGCGTCGCCGTGGGGCCGAGCGCCGCCCGGATGGGGTCGCCCGGCACGAGGTGGATCATCAGGAAGGCGGCCGTGACGAGCACCCACAGCGAGAGCAGCAGGCGGCCGCCGCGTCGCAGCACGAAGCGCGCCCACCGGTTCTGCAGCAGCGCAGGTCGGGCGCGTTCCGCGGCGGCAGGGGCCGGCGCGCCTGGCGCGGTCTGGATGGTCGTCACGGGTGTGCCGTCGCTTCCGTGTCGGGGCTGCTCGAGCCGGTCGACCTCGACCTCCACATGCATCGTGTGGGGCAGGCGTGCGATCCCCGCACGCAGTGCGGCGGTGAGCGCATC
>NZ_JBEOSM010000009.1:75062-197691 GCF_040302945.1 Microbacterium sp. NPDC096154 | reverse complement strand
GACCGGTCGCGCGCACCTTGCCGGCCAGGATCGCGGCGACGCCGACGGCTCCCGCCGGCTCGACGACGACCTTGGCGCGCTCGAGAGTCAAAATGAGTTGCAATATCATTAATAAAACCAAACGGCATGATAAAGCTTAATGTGCCAACTGTTTGACTAGCTAACTCAAATTCTGCTCTTAAATAATCAGAAGTATCTGACATATTGTTAAGTATTGTTTTGTTAAATACGTTACGGTTAAGCCTAGCCCCTTTTATCATGCTTTCATTGGTTTTTGTTCCAGTGACAGGATTAAAAGTGAATGGCATAACTAGCCCTAAAGCTGCTTGTAAGTCTACGCCCAATTCAGACTCTAATCGCATGAACAAACTATTAACGCTTTGAGCATTTAAAGGAGATAGATTAAACGACTGAAATATGTCCCTTGCTCCTTTAATCATTCCTGCCGTTACTTCTGTGCTAGATTCAGCAGCTACGTTTAACGGCATTTCTAAGCCTAAATTAGCATTAAATCGTGTTACAGGGCTTGGTGCAATAGCAAAGTACAAATCTTTATTACGTTGCCTATTTAGGGTTAAGGTATTGTATGGGCTACGGTTAAACATATTGCCCTCCTTCTTAGGTCAGGAAAAGTTTCCTGAACAGATTGCCCCCCTGAAAACAGAGGGCAAAATAAAAAGCACCCTAATATAGGATGCTTTTATAGTTAGCTAAAAATTATAAACATAGAAATCCAAAGTATACTGCATTGGAGCAAATTGAATGGAGTCTACTACAAAATATACCGTGGCTCCTGGTGGAATAACTGGATTAACAAATAGTGCACCATCCCCAGGATTATCTGCCTTAGCATAGACTCTTGGTAAACTTCGTGATGAGTTATAGTCAATTTCCATACCATAACGATAATGAGCATTATACCCTAATGGGAAAAAAAAGGCTCCTATATACTTAAAGCTACCTGTGTCATTAGTCCACTTAAACCAGTCTTCATCTGTACTACTAGATAGGTAAAGGCTATGTCTAATTCCATGACTAAGTGTTATCGCAGTTGCCTTTGTGTCTCCAATTCCTACAACTGTAGGTGTTATTATAGATGTTGTTTCAGGTCTTGTTTCTGATTTTTCAGAAGCTAGGACTGACGCTGATGAAGTAAGTAGTAACATTGAAGTTAAAAGAATTGTGAGCGTCTTTTTAATCTTCATATTATCCCTTTCTTCGATCAATATTAGAATCGGCCGATTCAACTCTATTATATACAATTTCCTATGTTTGTAAAATATATATTAATATTCTATTAGTAGTGGAATAAAAATGCCCTACTCGGCGTAATCCACATTAGTAATTTGTTTGTACTCCTTGGCTGTGATCATTTTAGCTTTTACGAATACTTTTACTGCATCGGCTGTATATGCAGGGTGTCCGTTGTCATAGTAGCGTTTAACTGTTGCAAACCACATTATGCATTACCTCCCTTCAATGCTGCAACCTCGAGCATAAGCGTGCCAACTGTTTCCTCAAGTCCTGTTAGGGTAGTTTTCAATGTCTTATTCTCTTCCTCTGCTTCTACTAGTCTTTGTTCTACCTCTTCGGTTGTAACTACTGGTGGACGTAATTCAGGATATTCAACTAACTCCCCATTTTCAAGTTTGAATGAACCGTTCATGATTCCTAGCGGCAATGGTAGTTCCAACTCAATAGGCTCATGCAGATCGTGGGCGTGGTGTTCTTCGGCATCTTCACGATCGTCGCGGGCCCGCTCGCCGACCGGATCGGCCGCCGCAAGCTGCTGATCGGCGTCACGCTCGGGATCATCGTGTTCGGCGCGCTGTTCCCGGTGTTCCTGCTGCCGCACGGCACGGCCACGATGCCGCTGACGGTCGTCTTCCTCATCCTCGGCTTCACGCTGATGGGCTCGACGTTCGGCCCCATGGGCGCCCTGCTGCCCGAGCTCTTCCCGACGCAGGTGCGGTACACCGGCTCGGCCGTGGCGTACAACGTGTCGTCGATCCTCGGCGCCGCGCTCGCCCCGATCGTGGCCGTCGCGCTGTGGGCCGCTGCGGAGGGCAACCCGTGGCTCGTGGGTCTGTACCTGTCGGGTGCGGGCGTGCTCACGCTCGTCGCGCTCATCCTGTCGCGTGAGACGAAGGACGTCGACTACGACGCGATCGAGCACTGAGACGATCGATGAAGCCCCCGGGTCCCGCGGATCCGGGGGCTTCGTCGTACGCCGCCCGAGCCTAGAGCCCGTACTCCTCCAGCAGCCGCAGCCAGAACTCGCTGAGCGTCGGGTAGGCCGGCACGGCGTGCCAGAGGCGCGCGAGCGGCACCTCGCCCGCGATCGCGATCGTGGCCGCGTGGATGAGCTCGCCGACACCGGGGCCTACGAGCGTGAGGCCCACGAGCACGCCGCGGTCCTCATCCACCACGGCCCGCACTCGCCCGGCGTAATCGTCGGCCAGAAGGCCGGCTCCCGCCACCCTGCCGAGGTCGTAGTCGACCACGCGACAGCGTACGCCGCGCTGCTCCGCCTGGGCGGCGGTGAGGCCGACCGAGGCGATCTCGGGGTCGGTGAACACCACCTGCGGCACCGCGCCGTGATCGGCCGTGGCCGCGTGACGGCCCCACGGCCCATCGTCGAGCCGGTCGCCCCGCGCCCGCGCCGCGATGGCATCGCCGGCGACCCGGGCCTCGTACTTGCCTTGGTGCGTGAGCAGCACGCGCCCCGCCGCGTCGCCGACCGCGTACAGCCACTCCGTGCCACCGACGCGCATGGTGTCGTCGACGTCGAGCCCGTGCTCGCCGAGCCACGCGTCGAGACCGATGCCGTGGACGCGGGGCGTTCGTCCGGTCGCCGCCACGATCTCGTCGGCCGTCACCTCCTCATCGCCCAGACGGATGGCCACCGACCCGTCACCGAGACGCCGCACCTCGTCGGGATCGGCGTCCTCGCGCACCGTGACGCCGCGTACGCGCAGGGCGTCTCGCACCGCCTCCCCGGCGAACGGCTCGAGCGAGCGCAGCACCGGGCTGCGGGAGAGCAGCGTCACGGCGCTGCCGAGATCGGCGAACATCGTCGCGACCTCCACGGCCACCACGCCGCCGCCGAGCACGGCGAGGCGCGGCGGCACGTCCTGCACCGACGTCGCCTCCCGACTGGTCCAGGGCCGGGCGTCGCGCAGTCCCGGCACATCGGGGACGCGTACGTCGCTGCCGGTCGCGATCACGACCGCGTGACGCGCGATCAGCTCGGTCTCGCCGTCGTCGCCCTCCACGAGCACGCGCCGCTCGCCGACGACCCGGCCGCGCCCCCGCACGAGCGCGATCCCCGCCGACGCGAGCCACTCGACCTGGCCGGCGTCGTTCCAGTGCGCCGCGAAGCCGTCACGCCGACGCAGGATGGCGTCCGCGTCGAGCGACCCGCCCGTCACGCCGGCAACGGCGCGGGCGGCCCGCAGGGCGGTTCCCGGCCGCAGCAGTGCCTTGGACGGCATGCACGCCCAGTACGAGCATTCGCCGCCGACGAGCTCCGCCTCCACGATCACGGCCTCCAGGCCGCCCCGCGTCGCCCGGTCGGCGACGTTCTCGCCGACCGGCCCTGCTCCGATCACCACGACATCCGTCTCGCGCTGCACCATGAGGCGAACCTAACGCTGCGGACCGGGGCGTGTCTGCGCCCGCCCGGATCAGGTGCGCCTCACTGGCAGCCCATAGACGGCGATGGATACCGTGAGTGCATGCTCGAGACTCTGCGTGACATCGTCGTCCTCGTCCACCTCGTCGGCTTCGCGATCCTGTTCGGCGCGTGGGTCGTGGAGGCCGCGGCCAAGCGGTACCAGGCCAGCCGTCTGATGGACTACGGTCTCGCGATCGCTCTCGTCGCCGGCCTGGCGCTCTCGGCCCCTTGGGGCCTGGGCGACGGCGAGCTGAACTACCCGAAGATCGGCATCAAGCTTGTGGTGCTGATCGTGATCGGCGCCCTCGCCGGCATCAGCCGCTCGCGGGCGAAGAAGGGCACGCCGCTTCCCGCATGGACCTTCTGGCTCATGGGTGGGCTCATCCTGCTGAACGCCGGCCTCGCCGTCATCTGGTAAGCACTGTCACTCTTCTTCACTCGCCCACGCGGGCCCGCCAGGGCCCGTGCGGGCGGGTTTCAGACGAGGGGCGTGCCGTGGGTGTGGAACGTCTCGATGGTCTTCATGCCCCAGGCCTGACCCTTCTTGCGCTCCTCCTCGCTCCACTCGACCACGGGCTGGTCGGGGTCGAGCAGCAGGCGGGCGCCGGCGTTGGCGAACTCGATGCGGTTGCCACCGGGCTCCCACACGTACAGGAAGAACGTCTGGTTGATGGCGTGCTTGTGCGGGCCCGACTCGATGTGGATGCCGTTCTCGAGGAAGATGTCGGCGGCCTTCAGGATGTCCTCGCGCGTGTCGGGGGCGAAGGCGATGTGGTGGAGGCGGTTGCCGTGCTTGGTCCAGTCGTCCGAGTACACGACGTCGTACGACTTCAGCGAGAAGTGGAACCACCACGCGGCGAACTTGCCGTTGTTCAGCCGGATGCGCTCCGACTCGCGCATGCCGAGCGCCTTGGCGAGGAACTCGCCGTTGGCCTCCACATCCTTGGCGAGGTAGTTGATGTGGTCGATGCGTCGCGCGTTGACGCCGTGCCCCGGGAACCTCGAGGCCTGGTTCTTGAGCGCGGGTCGGTCGTCGTCGCCCGCGACGTACCGCTCGGTCTCGTAGTAGATGGCCATCTCGTGGCCGTCGGGGTCGTGGAAGCGGAACGTGGGCCCCGTGCCGACCTCGCCGTCGACCCAGCCGTCTCCCAGCCCCATCTCCTCGATGGCCGCGACGCGACGCACGAGCGCCTCCTGGCTCGCGGCGCGGAACGAGGTGCGGCCGACGCCGGCCGCGTCGCGGGCGGTGAGCTTGATCGTGTAGAGCTCATAGTCGTCCCACGTGCGCAGGTACACCGAGTCGCCCTGCTCGGCGACCACGCGCATCGAGAGGAGGTCCTCGAAGAACCAGCGGCTCTTGTCGAACTCCGGTGTGAACAGCTCGACGTTCGCGAGGTGCGCGACGTCGAAGGCGGTGGAGTCGGTCATGGGATGCGGTCCTCTCTGACGGCAGGTGGGGTCGGGGGGGTGAGGCGGTCTAGAGTCGCGGCCGCGGGTAGACGGTGCCGTCGAAGATGCGACGGGCGGTGCGCAGGGCGGCCGATCGCTCGACCGACCGACCGTCGCCGGCTGACGACACGGCGACGTCGACGTCGAAGTGCCCGGTGGGATGCTCGATGACGAAAGGATGCCCGGGTTCGGGGATCGCCGCCAGCTCGTGGCCGACCGATCCCTCGGGCAGCACGCCGGCCGCGACGGTGAGCGCGCCGAGCACGCCGATGGACGTGTGCACCCGGTGCGGCAGGAAGCTGCGGGTGGCGATCGCGCCGCCCTCGCGCGGGGCGCTGAGCAGCACCATCTTGGGCACGGTGGCCTCGCTCACGTCGCCGAGCCCCATCCGCTCGGCCGCGGCGAAGCGGATGTGCTCGAGCCGCTGCTTCAGCTGCTCGTCGCCTTCGAGCACCTCGGGCTCCTCGTCGCCGGAGAGCCCGAGGTCGGCGGCTCGGATGAGCACGGTCGGCATGCCGTTGTCGACGCACGTGACGCGGATGCGGTCGGACCCGGGGCCGGCGGATCCGAGAGGGACGCCGTCGACATCGTCGGCGACGGCGCCGGTCGGGAAGAGGGCGCCGGTCGAGGAGCCGGCCGTGCCCTCGAAGTCGAGCGAGATCGCGCCGGCCGTTCCGGGCACGCCGTCGATCGCGAGGTCTCCGTCGTAGTCGACGATCCCCGACGGCGTCGCGAACGTCGCGGTCGCGACGCTGCCGGTGTTGATCATCCGGATCCGGACGCTCGTGCGCTCCTGAGAGGGCGCGATCAGGCCGCGCTCGACGGCGAAGGGACCGACTCCGGCCAGGATGTTGCCGCAGTTCTGCCGGTCGGTCACGAACGCCTCGTCGACGCCGAGCTGCAGGAAGAGGTAGTCGACGTCGGCGCCGTCGTCGGCCGACGGCGACACGACCGCGACCTTCGACGTGAGCGGATGCGCGCCGCCCAGCCCGTCGATCTGCCGAGGATCGGGCGTGCCCATGATGCGCAGGAGCAGGTCGTCGCGCGCCGCGTCGTCGGCTGGGAGGTCGGAGGCCAGGAAGTACGCGCCCTTCGACGTGCCGCCGCGCATCAGCATGCAGCGGACGCCGGCCGGAGCACGGCCGTCAGCCATGACGCCCCTCGAACTCGGCCTGCGTCGTGTAGCGGACGCCGAGCTCGGACAGCAGAGCGCGCAGCCCCTTGCGGTCGAGGCTCAGCTCGGATCCGCTGCCGTACGCCAGGCGGTCGGCGTCCTCCTTCGCGACGCGGGCCTCGGCCGCGGCGAGTGCCGACGCGGCCGCGCCGCGCGGCACGCACACGACGCCATCGTCGTCGGCGATGACCACATCGCCCGGGTGCACGAGCATCCCGTTCACCGCCACGGGCACGTTCACAGAGCCGGCGGTCGCCTTGACCGTGCCCTGCGAGTGCACGCCGTTCGACCAGACCGGGAAGCCCATGTCGCGCAGGTCCTGCGTGTCGCGCACGCCGGTGGCCGTCACGAGGGCGCGCACGCCGCGCGCCTTCAGCGCCGTGCCGAACAGGTCGCCGAATGCGCCGTCGGTCGAGGGCGATGTGGTGGCCACGACCAGGATGTCTCCCGCCTGGCACTGCTCGATCGCCGCGTGGATCATGAGGTTGTCGCCGGGCCAGCTCAGCACCGTGACGGCCGTGCCCGCCACGCGCACGCCCTGCTGGATGGGCGTCAGTCCGGGGCCGGCCAGCCCCACGCGGCCCATGGCCTCGTGCACGGTCGCGACGCCGTGCTCGGCGAGCGCGTCGACCGTCGCGGCATCCGCGCGCGCGATGTCGGTGACGACCACTCCGAGGCGCTGGGGAAGGCTCATCCGGTGCCCCCGATCAGTCCAGGACCGACGTGACCTGCGGGTAGTACCGCATGTACGCCTCGCCCATGGTGTCGTGCGGCAGCCCCAGGTTGGGGCCCGCGTTGCGCTTGACCTGCACGCCGCGTCGCACCGCGAGGGCCGTGTAGTACTCCCACATGTGCTTCTGCGCCGGCAGGCATTCCATGGCCTTGCGCTTGAGCTCGAACGCCTCGGTGATGTCGAGCAGCACGTTCGGCTTGAAGTCGCTCTGCTCGGGCTGGTGCGGCTCGAAGAAGAACACGGGCGGGGCGCCGATGATCTCGTCCTTGCTCGGGTAGGAGCCGTCGGAGTTCGCGACACCGATGGCCTGCGCGAGCACCCGCGCCTGCAGCGCCATGCGCGCGGCTGCGGGGTGGTCGCCGTTGTACGGATCGGCGAGCGGGTGCGTCAGCACGACGGTGGGCTGCACGCGACGGTAGACGTCGACGAGCTTCTGCACGGCCTCCGGACTCTCGATGAGCGGGTAGTCGCCGAGGTCGAGGAACTCGATGTCGGCACCCAGCGCGGCGGCCGCGGCCTCGGCCTCCTCCCGGCGGATGGCCTTGATCTCGTCGAGCGGCTTGCCCGCCAGCCACTGGCTCGCCGACTCGCCGCGCTCGCCGTACGACAGGCACACGACCGTGGCCTTCTCTCCCCGCAGGGTGGCCGCGGCGATCGCGCCGCCGGCGCGCCACACGAAGTCTCCGGCGTGGGCGCTCACCACGAGGAGCGACGGCTCGGTGTCTGCCATGGAGTCATCCGTTTCGGTCGTGGCCCTCGCCGAAGCGAACAGACCTCTGGTGCGGTGGTGACCATTATGTCTACAATCCTGGCGACGAAGCAACGAGGCTGGTTCGAAGAGGAAGAGGATCCGATGGCGGACAACCTGCAGCAACTGCTGGACGAGCACGGCACATCCGAGGACGGCGGCATCGTCGAGATGCTTCGCAACTCGCGCCTGGGCACGTACATCTATCCCGTCGTGCCGAGCGAGTTCAGCAACTGGCGGCGCGAGCAGAAGGCGTGGCGCGAGACCGCGGTGCTCTACGACCAGACGCACCACATGGTCAACTTCTTCGTCTCGGGCCCCGATGCGCTGAAGCTGCTGAGCGACACGGGCATCAACAGCTTCGCCAACTTCCCGGTCGACACCGCCAAGCAGTTCGTGCCGACCGCGTCGAACGGCGGCGTGATCGGCGACGGCATCCTGTTCCACGAGGCCGACCTCGACTACGTGTACGTCGGGCGGGCGCCGGGCGCGAACTGGCTGCAGTTCCACGCCGAGACGGGCGGCTACGACGTCGAGTTCCGCTACGACGACCGCTCGCCCTCGCGCCCCTACGGCCAGGCCGTGCACCGCGAGTACTACCGCTTCCAGATCCAGGGCCCGCGTGCGTGGGACATCATCGAGAAGCTCAACGGCGGCACGCTCGAGAAGGTCAGGTTCTTCCACATGGGTTCCCTCGAGATCGCGGGCCGACAGGTGCGCACGCTGCGTCACGGCATGGCGGGCGCGCCGGGGCTGGAGCTGTGGGGTCCGTACGAGGACCACGGCCTCATCCGCGAGGCGATCCTCGAGGCGGGCGCCGAGTTCGGCATCGAGCCGTGCGGATCACGGGCCTACTCCTCGAACACGCTGGAGTCGGGCTGGATCCCTTCTCCCCTGCCGGCCATCTACTCGAGCGAGGCCGAGCGCGCCTACCGGGAGTGGCTGCCGACCACGAGCTACGAGGCGATCAACGCCATCGCCGGCTCGTTCGTCTCGAAGGACATCGAGGACTACTACCTCAACCCGTGGGAGCTCGGGTACGGCTCGTTCGTGAAGTTCGACCACGACTTCATCGGTCGCGACGCGCTGGAGAAGATCGAGCCCGAGCAGCAGCGCCGCAAGGTCACGCTCGCCTGGAACGACGAGGACCTGGCCAAGATCCTCACGACGGTGATCGACCGCGACAGCGAGGGCTACCAGTTCTTCGACCTGCCCAACGCGAACTACGGATCGAGCAACTTCGACGCCGTGATCGACGCCGACGGCACCAACATCGGACTGTCGCTCTTCACCGGCGTCACCGCGAACGAGAAGCGCGGCCTCTCGCTGGCCACCGTCGACCGCGACGTGCCCGAGGGCGCCGAGGTGCGCGTCGTGTGGGGCGAGCCCGACGGCGGCTCGGGCAAGACCACGGTCGAGCCGCACAAGCAGATCGAGGTGCGCGCCATCGTGAGCCCCGTGCCGTACGCCGCCGTCGCGCGCGAGACCTACCAGGGCGGCTGGCGCTCGACCGGCCGGCTCTGAGCGGCTCGAGCCCGCGCTCGATCGGCGAACCCGCGCTCGATCGGGCGCGGGTTCGTCGTCTCGGCGCCGGACTCGTGCACCGCGACGCCCCCGGGCTCTAGCCTCGCCCATCGACGATGCGCCGCAGCCAGGCGTGCGTCGCACGGGTCATGTCGGCGGGCGTGCCCCACTGATCGAGCAGCCCGATCGCATCGCGCATCTCCCGTTCGCGACGCTCGGCGTGCGTGTACGTGCCCGTGACGAGGCGCTGGACGACGGCTTCGCCGTCGGGGCCGAGCTCGCTCGCGATCTGGCCGCGCAGCCACGCCTCGGCCCCGGTCGCACGTGCGGCTTCGAGCCCCTCGAGCACCAGCGCGGCCACGCCCTTCATGAACATCGCGCGCAGCAGCTTGAGCCGCGCCGCGTCGCCGATGCCGCCCGCCACGACGTCGACGGGCACCCCGAAAGGCCGCATCCGCTCCGCGAAGACCGCAGCCGCCTCGCCGCTCGCGAGCAGCGGCGTGCGGTGCCCGGCGCGCGGCACGGGGGCGAGCACAGCGACATCCGCGACCGCGACGCCCGATGCGGCCGCCACGGACGCGACGTGCCGCTTCGTCTCGGGCGACGCCGTGTTGAGATCCGCCAGCAGCGCGCCGGCATCCATGCGCGGCGCGGCGTCCCGCGCAGCGTCGACGGATGCCCGCGCCCCGACGAGGCTCAGCACGACGTCGGCCCCCTCGACGCACTCGTCCAGCCGCGCGCACTGCCGGATGCCCGAGCCCGCCACATCCACGAAGGGATCGAATCCCGTGACCTCGGCGCCCGCCTCCGCCAGTCCGCGCGCATAGCGCGCCCCCGCCTCGCCGAGCCCCATCACCGCGATCCGGATCATGGCGCTCAACTTACGACGCGATATCGATTCACGCCACGATTGTTGACACTCGGTTGGTCCCTCCCTAGCCTTCCCCTACAGGAGCACCGGCGCCCTACCCGACACGGCCCCGTGTATGCGCCGCGCTCCCTCCCTGGCAACGACGCACGGAAGACGGGGCGATGGCCGCTCGACTCACACTGCAGGACGTCAACCTCCGCTTCGGAGGCGTGACGGTGCTGCACGACGTGGGCTTCGACGTCGAGCCCGGCGAGATCCTCGGGCTCGTGGGGCCCAACGGGGCCGGCAAGACGTCGCTGTTCAACTGCATCAGCGGCCACTACCGCCCCACGTCCGGCTCGATCGCGATCGACGGCGACGAGGTCAGCGGCTCGCACCCGTCGCGGCTGGCGGGGCACGGCCTGGCCCGCACGTTCCAGCATCCGGCGCTGCAGCTGCAGGCGACGGTGCTCGAGAACGTGGTGCTGGGCGCCCACAATCGCCTTCCGGGAGGTCCCGTCGCCTGGTCGCTGCGCGTGCCGCCGACGGGACGCCGCGAGCGCGAGCTGCGCGCCGAGGCGCTCGAGCTGCTGGAGGCCCACGGCCTCGGATGGGCCGCGCACCTGGCCGCCGACGAACTCTCGCACGGCCTGCACAAGGGCATCGAGCTCTGCCGTGCGCTGCTGATGCGTCCGAGCCTGCTGCTGCTCGACGAGCCGGCCGCGGGTCTCTCGCACGGCGAGGTGGAGCGCTTCATCCAGACCGTGCGCGATCTGCGCGAGCACGCCGACGTCACCGTGGTCATCGTCGAGCACCACATGGGTCTGATCTCGGCGCTCACCGACCGCGTGGTCGTGCTGGATCACGGCCGAAAGCTCATGGAGGGAACCGCGGCCCAGGCGCAGGCCGACCCGCGCGTGATCGAGGCCTACATCGGCAAGGAGGCCGCGGATGACGCTGCTTGAGCTCGTCGACGTGACCGCGTCATACGGCCCCGTCCAGGTGCTCGAGGGGGTGTCGCTCAGCGTTCCCGACGGTGGCGCGGTCGGCATCCTGGGCGCCAACGGGGCCGGCAAGACCACCACCTTGCGCGCGATCAGCGGCGTGGTGCGCACGACGGGACGGATCGTCTTCGACGGCAAGGACATCCGCGGCCTGCGCCCCGACCAGGTCGCGGCACGCGGAATCGCCCATGTGCCGGAGGGCCGGGGAACCCTGCCCAACCTCACCGTGCGGGAGAACCTCCTGGTGGGCGCCTACCTGCGCAAGGACCGCCGCGGCATCCCCGGCGACATCGACTACCTGCTCGACCTGTTCCCGAACCTCAAGGAGCGCATCGGCTCGAACGCCTCGGCGCTCTCGGGCGGCGAGCAGCAGATGCTCGCGGTGGGTCGGGCCTTCATGGCCAAGCCGCGACTGCTCGTGCTCGACGAGCCGTCGCTCGGCCTCGCTCCGAGCACCGCCAAGACCGTCTACGAGGCGATCCGCCGGCTGCGCACGGAGTCGGGCATCGCGATGCTCGTGGTCGAGCAGAACGCCAACCTCGCCTTCAGCATCGTCGACACCGCCACGGTGCTCGAGACCGGTCGCAGCGTGCTCACGGGCACCTCGGCCGAGCTGAAGGGCCGGGACGAGATCCGACGCGCGTACCTGGGAGGCTGACGTGGGCACGTTCATCCAACTCGTCGTGGACGGCCTCGGCATGGGCTCGATCTACGCGGCCCTCGCGCTGGCGATCGTGATCGTGAACCAGTCGACCGGCATGATCAACTTCGCGCAGGGCGGCATGGCCGTGCTCTCGGGCTACCTCGCGTACTTCTTCCTGGGGCTCGGGGTGCCGCTCATCCTGGCGATCCTGATCGCGGTCGTGCTGTCGTTCGTGCTCGGCGCGGTCATCGAGCGCTTCCTGATGCGGCGCTTCGAGGGCGGCGATCCCGACACCGCGGTGGTCGTGACGGTCGGCCTGCTGACCCTCATCACGGGCATCTGCGGCTGGATCTGGTCGTACAACAACCAGCAGTTCCCTTCGCTGTTCCCGGGTGACTCGTTCCCTCTGCTGGGCGCGGCGGTGAGCTGGCGGTCGCTCGGCACGTTCCTGACGATCGCCGCCATCATGGTGCTGCTGCAGCTGCTGTTCCAGAAGACCAAGATCGGCCTCGCGCTGCGGGCCGTCGCCGACAACCCGCGGTCATCGTCGTTCTCGGGGCTGCCGGTCGGACGCCTGCTCATGGTGGGCTGGGGCCTCGCGGCCGCGCTCGGCGCCGTCGCCGGCGCCCTGGTCGCCCCGCGGCTCACACTGACGCCCGGCATGCTCGACGGCGCGCTGGTCTACGCACTCGCGGCGGTGATCCTCGGTGGCGCGACCAGCCCGATCGGCGTCGTGGTGGCGGCCTGGCTGATCGGCGTGCTGGAGAACCTGGCCGCGGTGTACGTGCCGTTCATCGGTCACGACCTGAAGATCGCCGTGCCGTTCATCCTGCTGTTCCTGGTGCTGCTCGTGCGGCCGCAGGGTCTGTTCGGCCGCAAGACCGTGGTGCGTGTGTGATGGGGGCCGCGAAGAGGATGACCGCAGCGACGATCTGGAACAAGCGCTGGGTGCGCATCGCGGTCGTGGTCGTGATCGCGCTCGCGCTCGTCCTGGCGCCCCTCAACTTCGACGTCGCCACGAACCAGGCGCTTGCGCGCATCGGCGTCTTCGCGGTCGCCGTGCTGGGGCTCAACGTGATCATGGGCTACACGGGCCAGGTGTCGCTCGGACAGATCTTCTTCCTCGGGCTCGGCGCCTACGTCACGGCGTACGGCGTGAACCAGGACTGGAACATCCTGGTGGTCTTCGTGCTCGCGGTGCTGCTGGCAGGGCTCGCGGGATACGTGGTGGCGCTGGCCGCCGCCCGGCTCGGCGGCCTGGCGATCGCCATGGTGACCATCGCGCTGCCGATCATCGGCGTCCCGCTCGCCAAGCGCCTGTCGGACTGGACGGGCGGCTCGCAGGGCACGTCGGCCCGGTTCTCGTCGGCCCCGGACTGGTCGGGCCTGGCGAACGACCAGTGGCAGTACTACGTGGTGCTGGCGATCACCGTCATCGTGTTCCTGCTCGTGCGCAACCTCGTGCGCGGCAAGTTCGGTCGTGCGCTGGCGATCGTGAAGGAGAACGAGGCCGTCGCGTCGTCCATGGGCATCTCGCCCTATCGCTACAAGGTCATGGCGTTCACGATCGCCGCGATGATCGGCGGCGTGAGCGGCTTCCTCTACATGGTGGTCGTGCAGTACACGTCGCCCGAGACCCTCGCCTTCCATCACTCGATCAGCCTGCTCGCCTCCATGGTCATCGGCGGTGCCGGCAGCATCGTCGGATCGGTCATCGGCGGCGCGTACTACGTGCTCGTGCCGAACGTCACCAACGAGATCGACGCCACGCTGACCTCGCTGCTGCAGGGCGTCATCCTGCTGGTCGTCCTGTTCGTCCTGCCGGGCGGCATCGCGAGCCTCCCGCGCACCGTGCGCCGGCTGCGCCGCAAGCGCGGCCGCGAGAGCGACAGCGCGGCGACCCCGTCCACTCCCCACCCGTAACACCAGGTACACCAAGGAAGAAGGCAACCATGAACATGCGCAGCAAGGCGGTGAAGACCCTCGGCATCGTCGCCATGGGCTCGGTCGTCGCTCTCGCGCTCGCGGGCTGCTCCCGCGGCGCCGACGGCGGCAACGCGGGCGGCACCGGCGGCGGGGGCGGGGCCGAGGCGAGCCCGGGAATCACCGACGACAGCATCACGCTCGGCGTCACGACCCCGCTCAGCGGCGGCACGGCCGGCCCCGGAAACTGCACCGTGGCGGGCCTCGTGGCGTACTTCGGCCAGGCGGGCCCCATCGAGTTCGGCGACGGAAAGACCCGCGAGGTCACGGTCGAGGCGTACGACGACACGTACGACCCGCAGAAGGCCCTGTCGAACTTCCAGCAGAACCAGGCGAACGTGTTCGCGTTCACCTCGGGCCTCGGCACCCCGACCAACCGCGCGTACCGCGAGGCGGCGATCGAGGAGGAGGTGCCCCAGGCGCTGGTCATGACCGGCGATCCGCTCTTCAGCGACCGCGAGGAGAGCCCGTGGCAGCTCGGCTTCGTGCCGATCTACCAGAACGAGGGCGCCGCGTTCGGGGAGCTGCTGGCCGAGTCGGGCGAGGACCACAAGGTCGCCATCCTGTCGCAGAACGACGACTTCGGCGAAGGCTACGTCGAGGGCTTCAAGGAGGCCGTCGAGGGCGCCGACAACATCGAGATCGTCAAGGAGCTCACGTACGAGGCCACCGACACCGCCGTCGACGCCCAGCTCACGGAGCTGGCGGCGAGCGGCGCCGACGTGTTCTTCAACGCGATGTCCATCACGCCGCTCACGATCGCCACCATCGAGAAGGCGCGCGAGCTGTCGTGGACGCCGAGCTGGTTCCTGCCCTCGAACACCTCCAGCCCGGGCGGCATCCTCGGCCCGGCAGGCGCGAACGCCGACGACGGCTTCTACTCGGTGTCGTTCTCGAAGGCGCCGCAGAGCCCGGCGTTCGCCGAGGACGAGGACGTGAAGGCCTTCATGGCGGCGCTCGAGGAGTTCTCGGGCGACTACACCACCAAGCCCGACTTCCCGCACTGCATGTGGAGCTACATGGTCGGCGCCACCCTCGAGGAGGCGTTCGGCAACATGGAGGAGCCCACGCGGGCGAGCTTCATGGAGGCGCTGACGAGCATCTCGGACTTCACCGCCCCGCTCATGCTCGAGGGCACGTCGATCGACACCACGCAGGACGGCCAGCCGGCCGTGTCGACCGTGGTCGTGCAGCGGTACAACGGTCAGGGCTACGAGAACGCCGACTCGTTCGAGTGACCTGACCGACGCAGGCGAGGGGCCCGGTTCCGGATGGAGCCGGGCCCCTTCGTCCGCTCGAGAAGCGCAGCCCCATGCGAGCGAAGCGAGCGTGCCGCGGATGCGACCATGCAGCGCGAGGCGCTGCCGCGATGGAGCGAAGCGACAGCGCCTCGCTCGCAAGAGTGCCGCTTGCGGCCCCGCAGCGTGCGAGACCTAGGAAAGAGCCGAGAGCAGGGCGATGATGCCCTGCAGATGGTGGCGCGTGGCCTCGGCCGCGGCGTCCGGGTCGCGGGCGAGCACCGCGTCGATGATGGCGATGTGCTCGGGCGCGGACTGGGCGATCCGGCCCGGGTGATACGCGAGCCGGAACTGGTGGCGGGCCGACTGGGCGTGCAGGCGCTCGAGCAGCTGCGTCGCGGTCGCGTGCCCGCTGATCTCCCGGATGCGCCGGTCCATCTCCTGATTGAGCGACGCGTACCCGACGAGATCAGCGACCTCGACGGCCGTGCGGATCTGCTCGCGCAGCTGCGCCAGGTCCGCGGCGTCCGCCTCGGAGATGCTCTCGGCCGCCTTGCGCGCGCAGAGCTCCTCGAGCCCCATGCGCACCTCGACGATTTCGATGGCCTCCTCGACGCTGATGGCACGCACACGCGCCCCGCGGTTGGGCAGGCGCTCGACGAGCCCCTCCCCCGCGAGGTTCATGAGGGCCGTGCGCACGGAGGCGCGGCTGGCATCGAACCGGTCGCTCAGATCGGCCTCGATCAAGCGCTGGTGCGGCGCGAAGTCGCCGCTGAGGATCGCGTCGCGGATGCGGTCGGTCAGGTCCGGCTGAGCGGCGCGTCCCTGATCCCCGGACCCGGCGGTCGCCTCGGTCGTCGTCGACACGATTCCCCCCTTGCAGTGCTCGCCCGTGCGGCGGGCTGACCCTATTCTGCAAGATCGGACCGCGGATTGTCGCTGATCCTGTGCACAATACGGACGGAGGCGGTATCAGCCGGCGTCGGCGCGGATCCTCTCGAGCATGTCGCGCAGCAGGGCGTTGAAGCGGTCGACCTCATCGTCCGCGACCCCTTCCAGGATGATCTCCTGTCCACGAAGCGAGATCGGGCGCATTCGGTGATGCATCTCGGCCCCTTCCTCGCTGAGATACATCGGCCGAGATCCGCGCGGACCGTCCGACAGCAGCAGCATCCCGCGCTCGACCAGCGCGTTCACGCTCTTGGAGACCACGGCCTTGTTGACGCCGAGGAAGTCGGAGACCTCGGTGGCCGACGTGCCGGGGCGCGTGGCCACCGCCGAGATCACGCGCCAGTCGTTCGTGCCGAGCCCGAAGCGGCGGCGCAGCTCGTGGGATTCGCGCCACACCAGCGCGTTGGACAGGAGCGCCAGCAGGCGGGGCGTGAAGCCGTCGGGTTCGAGAACGTCGTCCAGAGGCTCGGTGACCGCGCCGGCGGGCGCCGCGTGACGTCGCACCGCCGATTCACTCACCGTGGGCGACCCCGCCGCGACCTCGCTCATGGACCTTCCCTCCCCACGGTCGACGCCGTGATCGTGCGCACAGTCTCGCAGACGCCGTGCCTGGGAGACCCTGCCGCCACGCCCGCCAACAAGTTTATTGCCATTCCTGTTTACATCTAAACAGGATGCTGCTACCTTCGCTGTCACCGGAGCCAAAGAGGGCTTCGGCGCAGTGCGAGAGTCGACGACGACATCCGCGTGTGTTGTCTGTCGGCTCCGGCGTAGGAGGGGCATGACATGACTGGGGCAGTCCTCGATATCGGCGAGCGGCGCAGCGTCGCAGAGCTGGAAGATCTCGCATACGAGCTGCGGCGCAAGCTGCTGGAGCTGTGCGGCACATACGAGGGAGCCGTGCACATCGGCGGCGATCTCTCGGTGGCCGACATCCTCACGGCGCTCTTCCACCACGGCCTGCGGGTCGATCCCGCCGACATCGCCAACCCGGCCCGCGACCGCTTCGTGCTCAGCAAGGGCCACGCCGCGGTCTGCATGTACATCGCGATGGCCATGCGCGGCTTCTTCTCGTACGACGAGATCGTCGCCACCTACGGTCAGCTCGACAGCGCCTACGGCATGCACCCCTGCAAGGTGCAGCTGCCGGGCGTCGAAGCGTCGACGGGGTCGCTCGGCCACGGCCTGCCGCTGGCGGTCGGGATGGCGCTGAGCGCCCGCCACCGCGGCGAGCGCCACCGGGTCGTGACGCTGCTGGGCGACGGCGAGACCGGTGAGGGCTCGGTGTGGGAGGCCGTCATGGCCGGACGCAGCCAGAAGCTCGGCAACCTCGTCGCGTTCGTCGACCGCAATCGGCAGCTCATGACGAGCTTCGCTGAGGAGCGTGTCATGTTCGAGCCCTATCCGGACAAGTGGTGCGCGTTCGGCTGGAACGTGATCGAGATCGACGGGCACGACATGGCTCAGCTCGTCGACGCCGTCGACCGGCTCCCCGCGCCCGACAGCGACGTGCCCACGGTCGTCATCTGCGAGACCGTCAAGGGCAAGGGCGTCGACTTCATGGAGCGCAACCTCGCGTGGCACGCCGGCTCGCTCGGCGCCGAGGACCTCGAGCGCGCCCTGGCGGCGCTCGACGCAGGACGCGCCCGCACCCAGGACACGATCGAGCAGGAGGCCCGCTGATGCCCGTCACCTTCACCTTCGGAGAGATGCTCTCCGCGCGATCCGTGATCGGATCGACGCTCGCCGAGCTCGGCGAGACGCACCCCAACCTGTGGGTGCTGACTCCCGACATCGGCGCCACCCTGGTCGAGTTCCGCGACAAGTACCCCGACCGCTTCGTCGATGTCGGTCTCGCCGAGCAGGTGTGCGTCGGCATCGCCGCAGGGCTCGCCTACGACGGCAACATCCCCGTCGTCTCCGGCATGCTGCCCTTCCTGTCGATGCGCGCGCTCGAGCAGGTGCGCACCGACGTCTGCTACCCGAACCTGCCCGTCAAGATCATCGGCACCCACGGCGGACTGGTCGGCAACGGCGGCTCGACCCACTACGCCGTCGAGGACCTCAGCCTGATGTGCTCGCTGACGAACATGACCGTGACGTCCATCGGCGACCCCGTCATGGTCGGCGAGATCATCCGGCAGTCGATGGACATGAAGGGCCCCATCTACATCCGGCTCGCTGTGGGGAAGAAGGACAAGGTGCTGTACGAGGAGGGTGAGCACGAGATCCGGATCGGCAAGGGCATCGTGGCGCGCGACGGGTCGGACGTGACGCTCTTCACTCACGGGACGACGGTCGCGCAGGCGCTGGACGCCGCCGAACGCCTCGCGGAGGACGGCGTCTCGGTGCGCGTGGTCGACATGTTCACGCTGAAGCCCATCGACGCCGACCTGATCGAGCGGTGCGCCGCCGAGACCGACGGCCGCTTCGTCGTGCTGGAGGATCACCTCGCGTACGGCGGGCTCGCCACGCGCGTCGCGGATGTGGTCGCGGACCGCGGCATCCGGCTGTCGTCGTTCGAGCGGCTCGGCATCCCCCAGGTCTACGCCGGGTTCGGCGAGGACGAGCAGCTGCGCGACAAGCACGGCTACGGCCTGTCCGCGACGGTCGCCGCCCTCCGGCGCGCCGTCGCGCCCGAGACCCGCGCCCTCGCCGACGAGCCGGCCGCCGTCTGACACCTGCGAAGGAGAGAACAGGATGAAGACCGTCGCGGTCACCAGAATCGGCAGCCTGCGCGCGCCTGACGAGGCCACGCGCGGCCGCATCGGCGTCGTCGACTTCCCGGAGCAGGAGCTGGGCCCCGAGGATGTGCGCATCCGCGTGGCGTACGCCGCGATCTGCGGCTCGGACCCGCACCTGGCGGAGGGCTTCTTCGGCACCGATGTGCCGATCGGCCTGGGCCACGAGATCTCGGGCGTCGTGGAGGCGCTCGGCGAGCGCGCCACGCGCACGGGCCTGAAGGTCGGCGATCGGGTCGCAGGCAACTTCCTGAAGTTCTGCGGCACCTGCCGGGCCTGCGTCGACGGGCGTCAGCAGTTCTGCGAGCACATCCAGGAGTACAACCGGCCCGGCATGGCCGAGACGATCACATGGCACGAGTCGCAGGTGCACCGACTGCCCGACTCCGTGTCGCTGCTGAAGGGCTGCCTCCTGGAGCCGACCAGCGTCGCGGTGCGCATCGCCGACAAGACGCGCATCCGCGTGGGCGACCGTGTCGCGATCTGCGGCGGCGGACCGATCGGGCAGCTCGCACTGCAGGTGATGAAGCGCTTCGGGGCAACCTCACTCACGATGATCGAGCCGATCGCCGAGCGCCGCGACATGGCGCTGCGGCACGGAGCGGAGTTCACGATCGACCCCGTCGCGGAGGATCAGCAGGAGCGGGCGCTCGCCATCACCGAGGGCCGGGGATACGACGTGGTGATCGACGCCTCCGGATCCCCCCGCGCGGTGCGCGGGCTGCTGGACATCGCCGCGAAGGGCGCCACCGTGGTATACGGCGCGATGTACCCCGACGACTTCGAGATGCCGTTGCATCTGTCCGACTACCTGTACCTCAAGGAGCTGACGCTCACGGGCGTCTTCGTGTCGCCGTACGCCTTCCCCCGCGCGCTGCAGCTGCTGCCCCACCTCGAGCTCGACGAGCTGACGGAGGCGGTCTTCGATCTGGACGACGCGGCGGCGGCGTTCGAGGCGCACGTGAGCGGACGGCACCCGAAGGTGGTCATCCGCTGCAATCCGATCGAGGACGCCGCATGAGCGTCGACACGGTCGTCGAGGTCGGCGTGACGCAGACCGCCGCTCCCGCGCTCGAAGCCACCGGCATCCGGAAGTCGTTCGACGGCGTCGCCGCTCTGCGCGGTGTGGACCTGTCGGTGCTCCCGGGCGAGATCCACGCACTGCTCGGCGAGAACGGCGCCGGCAAGTCGACGCTGATCAAGATCATCACCGGTCTCTACTCGCACGACGAGGGCACCGTGACCGTCGACGGTCAGCCCGCGGACTTCTCGAGCGTGCGCGCCGCCAACCGCTCGGGCGTCGTGGCGCTGTATCAGGAGCTGTCGATCGTGCCGACGATCAGCGTGGCCGAGAACATCGTGCTCACCGAGGGCGCGCCCTCCCGCCTCGGCGTCGTACGCGGCCGGCTGCTGCGGCAGCGCGCGCAGGCTCTGCTCGACCGCCTCAACCAGCGCATCCCGCTGCGTGCCCTCGCGGGCGATCTGTCCCCCGTGCAGCAGACGATGGTCTCCATCGCGCGGGCACTGGCGATGGACGCCCGCGTGCTGATCCTCGACGAGCCGACGGCCTCGCTCACCGACACCGAGATCGGCGACCTGTTCGCCGTGCTGCGGGGCCTGCGGGACGAGGGCGTCGCGATCCTGTATGTCTCGCACCGCCTGGAAGAGGTCTTCGAGCTGTGCGACCGCCTCACCGTGATGCGCAACGGCGAGACGATCGTGACGAAGAACGTGACCGATTCCTCGATCGACGAGGTCATCGCGACCATGGTCGGGCGAGAGCAGAGCGAGCTGTATCCGGCCCGGGACACGACGCGCGACGACACGGTGCTGACCGTCACGAGGCTGTCCGGACGCCGCGTCTCGGAGGTGTCCTTCGAGCTGCGAGCCGGCGAGGTGCTGGGCATCGGCGGGCTCGCCGGCTCCGGCCGCAGCGAACTGCTGCGGCTGCTCGCCGGCGCGCAGAAGCGCACAGCGGGCAGCATCGCGGTGTCCGGAGCCGAGGTCGCCAGCGGAGTGGGGCGCGCCCTCGAGGCGGGCATCGCGCTCGTCCCCGAGGAGCGCCGCAGCCAAGGGGTCATCCTGTCGGCCCCCATCTCCGAGAACGTCGCGCTCGCGAACCTCCCCCGCGTCAGCACCGGCGGCATCGTCTCTGGCCGCCGGATCGCCACGCTCGCGAAGGAGGCCATGGAGAACCTGCGGATCAAGGCCGCCGGCCATCGACAGGACGTCGGCCAGCTCTCCGGCGGCAACCAGCAGAAGGTGGTGCTCGCCAAGATCCTGGCGCGCAGCCCCCGCGTGCTGCTCATGGACGAGCCGACGCGCGGCATCGACGTCGGCACCAAGGCCGAGATCTACCGGCTCATCCGCCAGCTGGCTGCCGGCGGCATGGCCGTGATCGCGGTCAGCAGCGAGCTGCCCGAGCTCATCGGCCTGTCCGACCGGATCCTCGTGATGCACGAGGGACGCGTGGCCGGAGAGGTGGATGCCGCCACCACGACCGACGAACAGATCCTCACGCACGCCTATGGAAGGGACGCCTGATGATGGCGCTGACAGACACCCTCAAGGTGCAGGCGGTCGGCTCGGACCGTCGCAACTTCACGCAGCTGATCTGGCAGAGCAGCACGATCGTCGCGCTGCTGCTGCTGGTGGCGGTGTTCGCCGCGGCCAGCGGCGGCCGGTTCGCCTCCCCGGCCAACATCACGAACATCATGAACGCCGTGGCAATCCTGACGATCGTCGCCGTCGCGCAGACCATCGTGATGGTCGTCGGCGACTTCGACCTCTCGGTCGGCATGACAGCCACGCTCGGCGGCGCGACGACGGGCGCCCTGCTCGTCGACGGCATCGGCCTGGCACCGGCGATCCTCGCGGGCGTGGGGGTCGGCATCCTGGTCGGCGCGATCAACGGCGCGCTCGTCGCCTACCTCAACATCTCGGCGTTCGTCGCGACGCTGGCCACCATGACGGCGGTGGGCGGACTCAACCTGCTGATCACCGACGGCACGAACATCTACGGCTGGGCCGAGGCGTTCAACATCGTCGGACAGATGCGCATCAACAGCATCCCCGCGCCCGTGATCTACGCGGTCGTCATCTCGATCGTCGTGTGGCTCGTGCTGCGCTTCACGACGCTCGGCCGCCGCTGGTACGCGATCGGCGGCAACGCCGAGGTCGCCCGCCTGTCGGGGGTGAGCGTGCGTCCCACGCGGTTCTTCGCGTTCGTCGCCGCGGGAGGGCTGTCGGCGCTCGCGGGCGTCGTGCTCGTGAGCCGTCTGGGCAGCGCGGGCCCGCACGCCGCCGACGACAGGATGATGTTCGCGGTCGCGGCCGTGTTCCTCGGCATGACGCTGCTGCGCTCGGGACAGGCCAACATCGGCGGCACGCTGATCGGCGTCGCGATCATCGGCGTCGTCCAGAACGGCCTCAACCTCGTCGGCATCAACACCTACATCCAGCAGGTGCTGATCGGCGCCATCATCATCGGCGCCGTCCTGCTGAGCGGCTTGAAGAAGAAGAACGCCTGACGGCGGTGGCGATCGCGGGAGCCGCGGCTCCTCGCGATCGCGGTCATCGCCCACTACCGACCACCCCCTCATCGCCGCATCACCGGCAATCCTCATCACCGGCAGTTCGCATCACCGGCAATCCGCATCACCGGCAATCCGCATCACAGACAAAGGAGTTCACGATGCACGCACACACCACTCTCAAGCCGCTCGCCGCCGCGGGGGTCGGCCTGTTCGCCCTCGCCGCCCTCGCGGGCTGCTCGATCGACACGGGCGCCGGCGGCGGTTCCGGCACCGGCGCCGCCGCCGGCTCGGAGAAGACCGACGGCATGGGCGACGACGGCGTCTTCAAGGTGGCGGCCTTCACCGCCGGCTACGGCACCCCCGGAGGCAAGCTGACGCTCGACTACTTCGTGGAGGCTGGGCAGCAGCAGGAGAACTGGGAGGTGACGCTCGACACGAGCGAGTTCAACTACGACGAGATCACCAACGAGATCCAGGCCCAGATCTCGAACGGCGCGGACGCGATCATGGCCGGATTCCCCGACCCGCGCCAGACCGCTGTGATCGAGCAGGCGGCGGCCGACGCCGGCATCCCGATCTTCTCGATCGACGGCGGCGTGGAGCCGAACGACGCGTACGCGGTCGACGTCACCTTCAGCCAGCAGCAGATGGCCGAGGCGACGGTCGGCGCGCTTGAGGAGGCCGTGGGCGGCAGCCTCGAGGGCAAGGACGTCATGGTGATCGGGCACGACCCGCACATCGGCATCATGACCCGCAGCAACCTCGCGCTGGAGCTGTTCGAGGAGAAGGGCGCGAACATCGCCGGCGGAGAGATGAAGCAGGCCCTCAACCCGGGCACGGGGCGCACCGAGGCGCTCAACTTCGTGCAGGACTACCTGCAGGCGAACCCGGACGGACTCGACGCAGTCTGGGTCGGCTGGGACGACGCCGCGCTCGGCGCCGTGAAGGCCATCAACGAGGCGGGCCGCGACGACATCTTCGTGACGGGCGTCGACGCTCTCGAGGAGACCACTGTCGAGATCAAGAAGAACGGGCCGATGTACGCCTCGATGGCGCAGGACTGGATCGGCGTGGTCGACCAGGTGATCGAGATCATGAACGAGTACCGCGACAGCGCGACACTGCCCGAGGAGAACTTCATCGAGCTCCCCGCCGAGCTGATCGACCGCAGCAATGTCGACTCGTTCGAGCCGACCCTCTGAGCGCGACATGAGCATGCAGCTGCAGACCGCCCCCGAGATCGGGGAACTGCTGAGCCTGCGCGGCGACATCGTCGTCGTGACGGGGGCATCGAGCGGCATCGGCCAGGCCGCGGCCGAGGTGTACGCCGCGGCAGGCGCCACGGTCGTCGTGCTCGGCCGCAGCGAGACGCGGGTGGCCGACGTGGTGGCGGGCATCGGCCAGGCCGGTGGCACGGCTCACGGCTACGCCGTCGACGTCGCCACGCGCGGCGCGATGGACGCGACGCTGGACCGGGTGATGCGCGAGGTGGGACGCCCCACGGTCGTCGTCGCGAACGCCGGCATCGCGGGCGGTGCGAGCTACCGCGGCGACGGGCGCCTCGCCGACTACTCCGATGCGGAGTGGGACGAGGTCATCGCGACCAATCTGACGGGAACGTTCGAGACCGTCCGCGCCGCCGCCCGCGTGCTCGAGCCGGGCGGGCGGATCCTCGTCACCGCCTCGACGGCCGGGATGCGCACCGATCCGATGGTGTCGTACGCGTACGTCAGCACGAAGGCGGCCATCCTGAACTTCGTGCGCCAGGCCGCCCTCGAGCTGGCTGATCGCGGCATCCGCGTCAACGCGATCGCGCCGGGCCCGTTCAAGGGCACCCGGATCGGCGACGGCAAGACCGAGATCTCGCCCGAGGACGAGCGGGTCTGGGCCTCCACCATCCCTCTCGCTCGCATGGGCACGATGGCCGAGATCCAGGGCCCCATGCTCTTCCTGATCTCGCCCGCCTCGGCGTTCGTGACCGGCGCGATCCTCGCGGTCGACGGTGGGGCCGTCGCGCTCTCGCACACCGCGTTCTGACACAACAGGCGGGAAGACCCCGGCGGGGAGGCGGCGCCATCCCCTCCCCGCCGGCACCAGCCGCTCTCGCTCGGTGGGAGCGACGGGATGGCACAACACCAGGTCACGACGACACGACTCGGACGACACGATTCGCGACGACGGCACTCGCGACGCGAACAAGAAGAGAACACGAAGAGACGAAGGAGATCACCACATGAGACTCGACGGCAAGGTCGCCATCATCACGGGCGGAGCGAGCGGCATCGGCCGCGCCAGCGTTCACAAGTTCGTGCGCGAGGGCGCGAAGGTGCTGGTCGCCGACATCGACCCCGCGCGCGCCGAGGAGGTCGTGGCCGAGGTGGAGCAGGCGGGATTCCCCGGTGCGGCCGCGGCGACGGCGGTCGACGTCTCCGATCTCGGACAGGTGGAGGCGATGGTGGCGCGCGCCGTGGAGGTCTTCGGCGCGGTGCACGTCATCTTCAACAACGCAGGCATCGCGGGCGGCGCCCCGCTGCTCGAGCACGACCCGGAAGTGGACTACGAGCGGATCGTCCGCGTCGACCAGAACGGCGTCTACTACGGGATCCTCGCCGCGGGCCGGCAGATGGCCAAGCAGGGCACCGGTGGCGTCATCATCAGCACGTCGTCCGTGTACGGGGAGCAGGCCGCCGAGCTGGCGTTCACGTACAGCGCCGCCAAGGCCGCTGTGATCTCGTTCACCCGGTCGGCCGCCTACGAGCTCGCCGAGCACGGCATCCGAGCCGTCGCGATCACCCCGGGACGCGTCGCGACGCCGATCATCAACCAGTTCAGCGACGAGCTCAAGTCGACCTTCGCGTCCGAGCAGCTGCGCGGACGCCTGACCGACCCGGAGGAGATCGCGGACGTCGTGGCGTTCCTCGCCTCCGACGAGTCGCGGGTCATCAACGGCACGGTGGTCAGCGTCGACGACGGGTACTCGGTGTTCAAGCAGCGGCTCGAGCTGCCGGTCTTCTGAGGGGGCGCCGATCATGTCCGCCGTACCTGAGCGCCTGCCACCCGGCATGGATGTCGCGTGCCACCTCAACGTCGTGATCGCCGACCCCGGGTCCGATCTGGCCGCCTCCGCCCTCGACGGCATCGCGGCGCGCGGCTTCCGCAGAGTGGTGCTGCCGCCGGTCGATCCCGATGCGTTCGACGCCGCGGGGTTCCGGCGGCAATGCGAGGCGCGCGGGCTCACGGCCGTGCCGATCGCCGGACAGACGCCCGACGCCGACGTCTCGTCGGGCGATCCCGACGTGCGGGCTGCGGGCGTCGCCGTGTTGCGCCGGATGGTGGACCTCGCCGAGGAGATCGGCTCCGATCAGCTCAACGGGGTGCCGTACGGCCTCTTCGGTCGCTCACCGGGCGACGTGCCGCGCGACGCGTGGGAGCGCTCTGCCGCCGCGCTCGGCGAGGTGGCGGAGGACGCGCATGCGCGCGGCGTCACGGTGGTGTTCGAGGTGCTCAACCGCTATGAGACCGCGATGATCAACACGGCGGAGCAGGCGATGGCGTACGCGGAGGCGAGCGGCTCCGCGCACCTTCGGATCCACCTCGACACCTTCCATATGGCGGTCGAGGAAGAGGACATCTCCGCGGCCGTGCGCACGGCGCTTCCGCGGCTCGCCTTCCTCGAGCTCGGCCAGTCGGGGCGCGGGCGACTTTCGCGCGGAGCCGTCGACATCGCGGGCGTCGTGTCTCAGGCACTCGACGACGGATACGACGGCCGGTGGGGTGTGGAGGCCTTCAGCGCGGCCATCCTGCTCTCGCCTGCACGCGATGCGCTCGCCATCTGGCGCGCGCCGTACCGCGACGGGCTGCACGTGGCGGACGACGCGGCGCGTGTCATCCGCGCGGGTTGGGTCGCCAGCGCACGAGGGCGACGGGAAGCCCGCCTCGCACGGCTCGAGACGGCGGGACAGGCGCCATGACGCTCGGTGACGGCCGCTCGCGGATCGCACCCGCGATCTCGTCCTTGTCCGGGGTCTCGTCGTGGATCACACTGAACTCGACGGCTCTCCCCCACCCGATGAACCTGCGCCGCCGACGGCCCCGGCGGCGTCTCCAGACCAGAACGACCCCGCGCGCCCGGCGCGGACAGCAGCACACACAGAGAGGTGAGTGATCGAATGACCGACATCGAGAACGCCGTGGTCAGCACGGACGCGGCGTCCGGCTCCGCATCCGACACGGAGGTGAGCGCGCCGAGGTCCGCCGCGGCGGTGCGCACGCCGCTGTACATCGGGGGTGAGGAGCGCTACACCGAGCAGGTGCTCGAGATCGCCGACCCGGGCAAGCGCGGGACCATCGTGGGCGAGGCCGCCGCCGCGTCGCCGCAGGATGTCGCGGACGCCGTTGCGGCCGCGAAGGCCGCCTACCCCGCCTGGTCGGCGCTGTCGGCCACGGAGCGCGCGGCCGCCATGGCCGAGGCGATCGCCGGCATCGCGGACGACCGCGACGAGGACGCCGCCATCCTGTCGCAGGAGAACGGCAAGATCCGGATGGAGGCCTGGGTCGACGCGCTCGTGTTCGAGATCCGGTGGAACCTCGCCCTCGCGCTGGCGGAGGAGGTCGACCGCGGCAAGGTGCTCGAGCCCGCACCCGGCATCCCCGTGACCACCCAGATCGCCTACCAGCCGCTCGGGGTGACGACCATCATCGTCCCGTTCAACTGGCCCATCGCGATCCTCGGCGCCTCGCTGCCTCACGCGCTGCTGGCGGGCAACACGGCGATCGTGAAGCCGCCGCCCTCCGCACCGCTCGCCACGACGCGCGTGGTGCAGCGCGTGGCCGAGAAGCTGCCGGCCGGCGTGCTGAACGTCGTGACCGGCAAGGACGAGAACATGGCGGCGCTCATCCAGAACCCGGATGTCGCGAAGCTGTGCTTCACGGGGAGCGTCAACGGCGGCAAGCGCATGATGGAGATGGCGTCGAAGTCGCTCACGCGCGTCACGCTCGAGCTCGGCGGCAACGACGCGGCGATCGTGGCCGAGGACGCCATCCTCGACGACACGCACCTCGACCGCCTGTTCGCGGCGATCTACGACACGACCGGCCAGATCTGCATGAACGCCAAGCGGGTGTACGTGCACCGGTCGCGGATGGACGAGCTCGTCGCGGGCCTCGAGGCGCGCCTGCAGAAGGTGGTGCTCGGCTACGGCCTGGACGAGGGCACCACGATGGGTCCGCTGCACCAGCCGGCGCAGAAGGCGTTCGTGGAGGAGATCATCCAGGAGGCCAAGGACGCCGGTGCCGAGGTGCGCGAGTACGGCGAGCTGCCCGGCGGCGAGCTCGAGGGCGGCAACTTCCTGCGCCCGGCGCTGGTGATCGACCCCGACCCGACGCTGCGCGTGGTGACGATGGAGCAGTTCGGCCCGGTGATCCCCGTGCTGCCGTTCGACACCGAGGACGACGCGATCGCCGCGGCGAACGACACCTGGGGCGGCCTGTGCGGCTCCGTGTGGACCGCCGACCCCGCCACCGCGCAGCGCATCGGCTCACAGCTGGTGTGCGGCTACGTCTGGGTCAACGACCACGGCGCCACGCGTCTGGATCTGCGCGCACCGTTCGGAGGCATGAAGCAGTCGGGCTTCGGCCGCGAGCAGGGCATCGAGGGCGTCCGCGCCTTCCAGGACACCCGTTCGATCGCGACGCTCGACGAGGAGGCACTCGCCCAGATGGCGCACTGACGCCATCGCTCCAGGGGCCCGGCCCGGCTCATCGCCGGCCGGGCCCCTTCGCGTCGACCGCTCGGGATGTCGGTCGTACTCGGGCGATTTGCCGACACACGAAGCGTCAACTATTGTTGACGGCATGGCCGATCCCGTCACCGCTCTCGGGTCCGATCCGGACGAGCCGATCGCACAGCTCTTCCGCATCGCCGAGCAGCGCCGTGCGCTCAGCCGCGAGGAGGAGGCGCAGGTGCGCCGCGCTCGCATGCGGGGCTACTCCTGGGAGGCCATCGCGACCGCGCTCGGCATCACGAAGCAGGCCGCGCACAAGAAGTTCGGCCGGAAGTGAGCCCCATGTCCGACGCGCCCGCACGACGCAGCCCGTTCGCCCGCCCCCGCGAGGACCACGGCCCCCGCGCGACCCTCCGGCAGCTGCTGCCCTTCCTGTTCGAGCACACGCGCGTGCTGGTCTGGGTCTCGGCGCTCAGCGTGCTCGCCGCGATCGCCACACTCGTGCAGCCGCTCCTGATCGGGCAGGTCATCGAGCGCGTGCAGGCAGGCGAGACGCTGGGCTTCCTGGTGTGGGCACTCGTGCTGTTCGTCGTCGTGTCCTCCGCCATCAGCGCCTACCAGCACTTCCTGCTGCAGCGCACGGGCACGGCGGTGGTGCTGTCGAGCCGGCGCCGGCTGATCGCACGCATCCTGCACCTGCCGGTGTCCGAGTTCGACGCCCGGCGCACGGGCGACCTGGTCTCGCGGGTGGGCACCGACACCACGATGCTCTACGCGGTGCTCACGCAGGGCCTGGCCGACAGCGTCGGCAACGTGCTGCTGTTCCTGGGCGCGCTGATCGCCATGCTCGTGATCGACCCCGTCCTGCTGCTGAGCATCGTCGGTGTGCTGGGGATCAGCGTGATCGCGGTGGTCTCCCTCAGCGGCCGGATGCGCCGCGCGACGGCCGCGCAGCAGGCTCGCGTCGGCGAGCTCACGAGCGGCATCGAGCGCGCGATCGGCGCCGTGCGCACGATCCGCGCGGCCGGTGCGACAGACCGCGAGGAGCGCGCCGTGTCCGCCAAGGCCAAGGAGGCGTACGACGCCGGTGTCGAAGTGGCGAAGGCCTCGGCTCTGGTCGTGCCGATCGCCGGCGTCGCGCTGCAGGCGTCGATGCTGGTCGTGCTGGGCGTCGGCGGCATGCGCGTCGCGTCGGGCGCGGTCGAGGTGGCGAGTCTCGTGACGTTCGTGATGTTCCTGTTCCTCTTGGTCATGCCGCTGGCCTCGGCCTTCGGCGCGATCGCGAGCGTGGGCCAGGCTCTCGGCGCACTGGGACGCATCCAGGAGGTGCTCGACCTCCCCGAGGAGACGGCCGCCGACGCGCCGCCGCGGCCGGCCGCCCCGGTGCCGGGCGCCCCGGCCATCGCGTTCCGCGACGTGCGGTTCCGGTACCCCGAGGCGGCGGTGGCCGCGCGCGAGAGGGCGACCCGGGAGGCGCTGGAGGCGCACGTGCCGCTCGGCGAGGGCGAGAGCGCCGCACCGACGAGCGACGACGTGCTGCGCGGCATCTCGTTCGACGTGCCCCGCGGATCACGCGTCGCGCTGGTGGGACCGAGCGGCGCCGGCAAGTCGACGATCCTCGCGCTGCTCGAGCGGTTCTACGACCCCACGTCCGGACGCATCGAGCTCGACGGGCAGGATGTGCGCGAGCTGTCGCGCGACGACCTGCGGGCGCGCTTCGGCTACGTCGAGCAGGATGCTCCCACGCTCGCCGGCACGATCGCCGACAACCTGCGCCTGGCCTCCCCCGACGCCTCCGACGCCGACTGCGACCGCGTGCTGCGCGCCGTGAACCTCGGGGGCGTGATCGACCGATCGCCCCTCGGCATCGACACCCCGGTCGGGGAAGACGGCGTGATGCTGTCGGGCGGCGAGCGCCAGCGCCTGGCGATCGCGCGCGCGCTGCTGGCGGCCCCGCCCATCCTGCTGCTCGACGAGTCGACGTCATCGCTCGACGGCCTCAACGAGCAGCTCATGCGCGACGCGATCGACGCGGTCGCCGAGGGGCGCACGCTGCTGGTGATCGCCCATCGCCTGTCGACGGTGATCGACAGCGATCGGATCGTCGTGCTCGAGCGCGGCGAGGTCATCGGCGAGGGCACGCATTCCGAGCTCGTGGCCACCGTGCCGCTCTACCGCGATCTCGCCCGACACCAGCTGCTGGTCTGACTCACCCCTCCCTCCCCGCGCCACGACACGTGCTCTCAACGAGGACACGCGATCTGAGCGCTCAGACGGCGTGCCCTCGTGCACGACACGTGTCGTCGGGGCCAGGATCGCGCCCGCGCGCGATGCGGCGCACCTGGGATGATGGGGCGCGTGACGCGTGAGACCATCCAGTTCCCTTCCACTGCGGGGCCCGTGCTGACGGGCGTGCTCGAGATCCCCGAGGGCGAGGTGCGCGGCTGGGGCGTGTTCAGCCACGGCCTGACCCTCGGCAAGGACAGCCCCGCCGCGGCCCGAATCTCGAAGGCGCTCGCGGCGGATGGCATCGGGATGCTCCGGTTCGACAACCTGGGCCTCGGCGACTCGGGCGGCGACTGGGCCGACAGCTCGTTCTCGCTCAAGGTCGCCGACACGGTCGCCGCGACGCGGTTCCTGGCCGAGCGCGGCACGCCGGCGTCGCTGCTGGTGGGTCACTCGTTCGGCGGCGCCGCGGTGCTGGCCGCGGCCGGACAGTGCCCGGACGTGCGCGCGGTGGCGACCGTGGGAGCACCGTACGAGCCGCAGCACGCCGAGCACAACTTCGAGCACATCGCCGACCTGGTGATGGCCGAGGGCGAGGCGGAGTGGCGCGTCGGCGGGCGCGAGCTGACGCTGCGCCGCGACTTCATCGAGGACCTGCGCCGCACCGACCTGTCGGACGTCATCGAGCGCCTGCGCACGCCGCTGCTCATCCTGCATTCCCCGGATGACGCGATGGTGCCGATCAAGAACGCTCAGGAGATCTTCTTCGCCGCGCATCATCCGCGCAGCTTCGTCGACCTCGACGGCGCCGACCACTTCCTGACCGGGCGCGGGCAGGCGGCGCGTGCCGCTCGCATCATCTCGGCATGGGCCGAGGCCTATCTCGACTGAGGCCGTGCGCACCGGGCCGGCGCGCTGTCGCGCACCGGCCCGGCGGCGGGCTCAGCCCGCGGTGTTCGGGCCGCCCGAGCTCGGCTTGCAGGCGAAGCTATCGGCGGAGTTCACATCGCCGCCGACGTAACGCGCAACCAGCGGGTACACGCACAGCGGGCGCTCGGCGCCGGCGGTGAGACCCGCCGCCATCGCCTCGGCGTTGTCGCCCCGGGCCTCGGCGATCAGGCGGTCCGGCGCGACGCCGTTCTCGACCCAGTCGATGAGGGCACCGAGGGCGTCGACCTTGTCGGTCGAGGCGCCGCCCGAGACGTGGGCCATGCCCGGCACCTGGAAGTACCGGATGAACTCCTCCGCCTTGTTCTTGTACGCCTTGTCGACCGCCGTGAACCAGCGGGCCGTGTCGTCGGCGCTGAACACCGCGTCGGACGCGCCGTGGAGCACGATCATCTTCGCTCCGGTGTCACGCAGCGTGTCGTAGTCGGTGTCGTCCCCGAGCGGCGTCATGAACTGCATCGCGCTCTGGCCCGACAGGCCGGCCTCGTAGATGCCCGCCTCCATGGCGTCGATGTCCGCCGTCAGCGGCGACGCGACGATCGAGGAATCCGGGTACGGCATGAACACCGTGCCCGCGGCCAGCGGGTCGAGCGCGACGCTGATGAACAGGTTCCACGTCGCCCAGTCGCCGTTCGTGATGCCCGCGTCGACGGGGAACGACTCGTAGATCTGTTCGCCGGTGCTGGTGGTCACGCCGGCGTAGACCTGGGCGAGCACGTCCTTCTGCGCGACGGTCAGGCAGGTGCCGTCCCGCTCGCCCTCGCACGTGGGCACATCCCGGTGGATGTCGAAGAACTTCGCACAGCGCTCGCTGTCCTGCACGAGGCCGTCGCGCAGCCGGTCGATCCCGTCGCAGCGCTCGAGGATGCCGGCCTTGATCACCGCGCGCTCGGCGGGAGTGATCGCGGAGTTGAGGTTGCCCGGCACCGTCGCGACGGTGTTGAACAGCTGCGCCTCGGCGATCTGCGCCACCGCGGCCTGCGGCAGGTTGAAGCCCGGCGCGACCGGCAGGAAGCCGTCGTACTCGTCGGCCAGGCGCGTCGCGGCGACCATCGTGTGGCGCCCGCCGTTCGATCCGCCCGCGAAGTACGAGGTGTCCGGCCCTCGACCGTACGCCTCCGCGATCAGGGCCTTCGCCAGCGGCGTCAGCGTCACCGCGGTGTTGTAGCCGAAGTCGAGGCGCGCCTGGCCGTCGTTGCCGAACGAGCCGTTCTGCGCGGCCGTGTGCCCCGCGTCGGAGCTGATGATCGCGAAGCCCATCGCCAGGCCCGACTGCTCCTGGCCGCCCGTGAAGTTCCCGAGGGCGGGAGCGACCGACCCGTCGATGCCGCCGTTGCCTTGGTAGAGGTAGCGCCCGGCCCACTCAGCCGGCAGGCGCATCTCCCAGCCGATCGCGTAACGCTGACCGTCCTCGCCGATCCGCTCGTTCGTCTGACCGGTGACGCGGCAGTGGGCGGGCTGCGCTCCCTCGGGGACGAAGGTGGCCGTGGTGATGCGGGTCGCTTCGAAGGCGAAGCCGGTGAGCGACTCGCATTCGAGCAGCGCCCCCGGCGTCGCCGGCGCGACGGCGGGGGCGGACTTCGGCGGCGCCGCTGTCGCAGACAGCGGCGCGCCGAGCAGGAGTGCGGCCGCCGCGATCGCGGCGAACGCACCCCGAGGTGCTGACTTCATGGGGTCCTCCTCATCGAGGGTTCACGCCCGCACCGTTGCGGGCGAGTCTGGAAGCGTTCCTCCCCGCGGTCGGTCTCAGCCCTTCGGCCACCTCCGGCCATCGGCCGACGCCGCCGTGCGTATGGTCTCCGTCTGCCACGGGATGGCGGTGCCGGTGGGGCGGGGGTTCTCGGCGCCCGCGCCGAAGCGCGCGCGCAGGTCGGCCTTGCGCACCTTGCCCGACGCCGTGCGCGGCAGCTCGTCGACGATCACGACGTTCTTCGGGATCTTGTAGCGCGCGATCCGGCCGTTCAGGTGATCCTGCACGCGCTCGGTCGTGAGCTCCGCGCCGTGCTGCACCGTGAGCACCGCCCACGGCACTTCGCCCCACTTCTCGTCGGGCACGCCGATGACCGCGGCGCCCGTGACGCCCTCGATGTCGAACAGGTGGTTCTCGACCTCGGCGGGGTAGATGTTCTCGCCGCCCGAGATGATCATGTCCTTGAGCCGGTCGGCGATGAACAGGAAACCGTCGGCGTCGAGGTAGCCCATGTCGCCCGTGCGGAACCAGCCGTCATCGGTGAACGCCTTGGCGTTCTCCTCGGGGAGGTTGAGGTAGCCCGGGAACACGTTGGGCCCCCGCACCTCGATCTCGCCCACGGTGCCGCGCGGCACGACGTCGCCCTTCTCGTCCGTGATGCGCACCGAGGAGAAGAAATGCGGCAGGCCCACGCTGCCCTGCTTGTCGCGCGTGCGATCCGCCGACAGGGCCGTGTGGCCCGGCGAGGTCTCGGTCATGCCGTAGCCCTGCGTGAACTTCAGGCCCCGCGCCTCGTACTCGTCGAGGATGCGGGTGGGGACGGCCGAACCGCCACACGTGAGGCGGCGCAGGCTCGACAGGTCGGTGCCGTCCCAGTCGGGATGGTCCGCCATGAGCTGGTAGGTGGTCGGCACCCCGCTCAGCATCGTGATGCGGTGCTGCTGGATCAGGGCGAGCGCGCGTCCCGGATCGAAGCCCTTCTCGAGCACCATCGTGCCGCCCTTGAGCACGATGGGAAGCGCCCCCATGCCCATCGCCGCGGCGTGGAACAGCGGCGAGATCAGCAGGGCCACCTCGCTCGAGACCAGGTCGTAGTCGAGCACGCAGTTGAGCGACACCCAGGTGAGGTTCGCGTGCGTGAGCACCGCGCCCTTCGCCTTGCCGGTGGTGCCGGACGTGTACATGATGATCGCCGGGTCCTGGGGCGCCACCGGCACATCCAGGTGGCCGCCCTTCGGCACCGTCATGAGCCGGTTCAGGCCCGGGTCGGCGTCGGTCCCCTCGCCCGTGAGGATGACATGCGCGATTCCCGCGGCCTCGACGCCGGGCACGACCTTCTCGTACAGCTCTGGGTCGCAGATGACCGCCCGCGCGCCGCTGTCGGTCAGCACGTGGGCGACCTCCGGCGGGGCGAGCCGGGTGTTCACCGGCACGAACACCACGCCGATCTGCGCGGCGCCGAAGAGGGTGAACAGGAACGCGGGGCTGTTCTCGCCGAGGTAGGCGACGGCATCCCCCTTGCCGAGCCCCTTGATGGCGAGCACGGCCGCGACGCGATCGGCCGCGTCCGCGAACTCGCGGTAGGTGTACGACCGGTCGCCGAAGATCAGCGCGGTCTTGTCGGGCGTCCTGATGCGGCGTGTGGCGGGCCAGGCGCCGATTCCCGGGTACGTCATGTCGCTCCTCGTCGTTGAGGGGATGCGGGTGGGGGCGAGCCGAGCCGGCTCAGCGGTAGAAGCGGTACAGGCCGCGGGCCACGACAGCGGGACGCTCGGATCCCTCGATCTGGAACGTCTGGTCGACCGTGAACTGCACGCCGTCGCCCTTGACCTCCTCCACCTCGGCGATCACGGCGTTCATCCGCACGCGCGCCCCGACGGGGACGGGCGAGATGAAGCGCACCTTGTCGAGGCCGTAGTTCACCTTCGTGGTCACGCCCTCGGTCTCGAGCAGCTCGCTCCAGAATCGCGTGGCCAGCGACAGCGTCAGGAAGCCGTGGGCGATCGCGCCGCCGAACGGCCCGTCCTTCGCGCGCTCGGGGTCGGTGTGGATCCACTGGTGGTCGTCGACCGCGTCGGCGAACGTGTTCACGCGGTCCTGGGCGATCTCGGCCCATTCGGTCCAGCCGAGGTCGCGGCCGGCGAGCGAGGTGAGCTCGTCGAAGGTGGCGGTGGTGGTCATGTCATTCCTCCGTTGGAGTCGGGTGGTCCGTGGATCGGCGTCAGGCGAAGGCGGACGCGCCCGTGAGCGAGCGTCCGACGATGAGGGCGTTGATCTCGTGCGTGCCCTCGTAGGAGTAGACGGCCTCGGCGTCGGCGAAGAACCGGGCCGCGTCGTGCTCGAGCAGCAGCCCGTTGCCGCCGAGCACCTCGCGTGCGAGCGCCGCGGTCTCGCGTGCGCGCTCGGCGGTGACCATCTTGGCCAGCGCCGAGTTCTCGTCGCTCCACACGCCCGCGTCCTGGTTCGCCGAGAGCGACGTGACCAGAGCGAGCGACGAGGTGACGTTGCCGAGCATGCGCGCGAGCTTCTCCTGCACGAGCTGGAAGCCGCCGAGCGGGCGGCCGAACTGCTGCCGGGCGGTCGTGTAGCGCACGGCGGCGTCCAGCGCCCCGGCCTGCAGCCCGGTCGCCACCCAGGCGACGTCCGAGCGCATGCGGCGCAGCAGGCCCGCGACGTCGCGCCACGAGTTCACCCCGTGCAGGCGGCGCTCCTCGCTCACGCGCACGCCGCGCAGCGTGATGTGGGCGTTCTGCATGGGCCGCAGCGACACCTTGCCCGTGATGATGCGGATGTCCACGCCCGGGTCGTGCCGGTCCACGAGGAACGCCTTGACCTGACCGTCGACCTCGTCGCGCGCGAAGACCGCGAGGACGTCCGCCGCGGCGGCGCCGCCGATCCAGCGCTTGGCGCCGTCGATGACCCACTCATCGCCCTCTCGCCGGGCGGTCGTGGCGAGCCCGCCCGCGATGTCGGATCCGTGATCCGGCTCGGTCAGGCAGAAGACGCCCTTCATCTCGAACGAGCGCACGAGCGGATCCCACCGCGCGGCCTGCTCGGGCGAGCCGCCGAACCGGATGGTCGTGCGGAAGAGGCCCGCCTGGGCCGTGTAGTTGGTCGCGACCGACACGTCGGCGCGCGCGAGCGTGAAGCATCGGAAGCCCGAGAACATGCTCGAGTCCGCCTCCTGACCGTCCACGCCCTCGGGGTCCATCAGGCGCAGCGGCACGAGCGCGCCGAGCACCTCGTCGGGCATGACGGCGCGGTCCCACGCCTCGGCCATGAGCGGCAGGATGTCGCGCTGGAGCGTTTCGGACAGGCCCGCCAGCACGCGCCGCGCGGCATCGCTGAGGTGCCGCTCGGCGAACCCGTAGCGGTCGAGCACGGCGTCGGCGCCCGTCACGACAGCCCCAGCAGGCGGGCGGCGTTGTGCTTCATGATCCCGGGCAGCACCTCGGGCTTGAACGTGCCCGCCATCTCGGCGTCGCGCATCCAGCGATCGGGCGTGAGCAGCGGGAAGTCCGAGCCGAACAGGATGCGGTCCTTGAGGATCGAGTTCGCGTACCGCACCAGTTCGGCGGGGAAGTACTTCGGGCTCCAGCCCGACAGGTCGATCCACGTCGAATGCTTGTGCGTGGCCACCGAGAGCGCCTCGTCCTGCCACGGAACCGACGGGTGCGCCATCACGATCTGCAGCTCCGGGAACCGCGCCGCGACCGGGTCGAGCAACATGGGGTTCGACAGCCCCAGCAGCAGGCCGCGACCTCCCGGCATGCCCGCGCCGATCCCGGTCTGCCCCGTGTGGAACAGCGCCGGGACACCGGCCTCCTGCAGCAGCTCGTACAGCGGGAAGAAGCGCTCGGCGTCGGGCGAGAATCCCTGCACGGTGGGGTGGAACTTGAAGCCCCGCACGCCGTTCTCGTCGAGCAGCCGGCGCATCGCGTCGAGCGCGTCCGGACGGTTCGGATCCACCGAGCCGTACGGGATGAGGACGTCGTTGTTGCGCGCGGCGCCCTCGGCGATGTCGGCGCTCGAGATCGGCGTCTGCCCGAGGTTCGTGGTCGCGTCGACCGTGAAGACGACCGCGGCCATCCGGCGTTCGCGGTAGTAGTCGGCGATGCTGTCGAGGTCCGGGCGGGGCCCATCCGTGCGGAAGTACCGGCTCGCCGCCTCCTGGAGGTCATCGGGCAGCGACGAATGCCCGTGCGCATCGACCTCGATGTGGACGTGCGTGTCGATCGCGTCGATCGCGTCCAGGTCGATCGCGGACTCGTAGCGAGTCATCGGCGGCCGCTCCCCCGCCTCAGGCCTGGGGCCGCTGGAGCTCGTCCGGCAGCGGCGGGAAGGTCTCGCCCACCGACTGCAGCTCGCCCACCTCGGCGGCGAACGATTCGACCAGCGCCTCGTAGGTCCAGCCGCCTTCGCGGTACGCGGTCGCGACCGGCTCGGGGTGCGACCACAGCTGCAGGCGGTCACCGCCCACGCCGATCGCCTGGCCCGTGACGCCGGCCGCGGCATCGGACGCGAGGAACGCGACGAGCCCGGCCACGTCGGCCGCGGTTCCGAAGCCGAGGTCGTGGCGGAAGAACGACGGCATCGGCTCGCCCTTCTCGTCGGCCTCCACCGCGGCGGCGAAGTACGGCACGGTCGCCGTCATCGCGGTCGCGGCCACGGGGATGACCGCGTTCGCGGTGATGCCCGCCTTCTTCAGCTCCATGGCCCACGTGCGCACCATGCCCACGATGCCCGCCTTGGCGGCGGCGTAGTTCGTCTGGCCGAAGTTCCCGCGCTGACCGGTGGGCGAGCCGATCGTGATGATGCGACCGCCTTCGCCCTGCTCGCGCATCCGGGTGGCGGCCTCGCGCACGCACGTGAAGGTTCCGCGCAGGTGCACGTTGATCACGGTGTCGAAGTCGTCGTCGCTCATCTTCCACAGCACGGTGTCACGCAGCACGCCGGCGTTCGTGACGAGGATGTCGAGACGACCGTAGGTGTCGAACGCGGCGTCGACGAGCCTCGTGGCGGTCTCGGTCGGCCCGACCGGCGCGACTACGGCCGTCGCCTGGCCGCCGGCGTCGACGATGGACGCCACCGCGGCGTCGGCCGTTGCCTGGTCGACATCGTTGACGACCACAGAGGCGCCCTGGCGGGCGAGCTCCTGAGCGTAGGCCAGCCCGAGCCCGCGGCCCGATCCGGTGACGATGGCGACTTTGCCGGTGAGCGTCATGTGAATCTCCTTCGATCGGGATCATCGAATCGCACATCCTTGAGGATGTCAACGATTGATCTCATCCACTTTGCTACAGTCGCGGCATGAAGAGCGAGCTGCGCACGCACCTGCCTCTCTCGGGCGACACGGCGTTCCTGCTGGCCCGCGCCAACGCGCGGTCGCTGGCGGCCGCCCACGACGCGCTCGGCGCCCACGGCCTGCGGGTGCGCTCGTACTCGGTGCTGGCGCTGGCGGCCGCGGAGGCCCGCCTGTCGCAGCGCGACATCGCCGAGTACCTGTGGCTCGACCCGAGCCAGGTCGTGTCGCTCGTCGACGACCTCCAGCAGCGCGGGCTCGTCACACGCGAGCCCGACGAGAACGACCGCCGCGCGAAGGTCGTGGTGGCGACCGACGAGGGCCGGCGCCTGCACCGGGCCGCCGCCCGTGCCGTGCGCGAGCGGGAGCAGGAGACGCTCGAGCCGCTCGACGAGACCGACCGGGATCGGCTGCGTGAGCTGCTGATGCGCTTGGCGTTCCCCCTCTGAGGCCACGCCGCGCTCCGGCCGTCAGCCACGCTCGCGTGATGTTCGCAACTATTGACAATCTCAACGAGTGCGTGTTCACTGGCCCCAACCCGGCGCCCTCAGGCGCATCTCAGTCACAAAGGAGTCGCTGAGCACCATGTCCCACACCCGCTTCCTCTCTGCCGCAGCGCTGGTCGCCGCAGGCGTTCTGTCTCTCACCGCGTGCAGCTCGGGCTCCCCGAGCGGCCCCGCCGCCTCCGAGTCGGCGGCCGCCGGCGGCGACGGCGAGCTGACCCCGATCACCGTCGGCCTGCTGTCGATCGCACCGTCCGCCGCCGTGCAGTACGGCATCGACGAGGGCATCTTCGAGGAGCACGGCCTCGACGTCAGCGTCCAGATGGCGCAGGGCGGTGCCGCGATGCTGCCCGCCGTGTCGACCGGCCAGTACGACTTCGGCGTCGGCAACCCCCTCTCGGTGCTCACCGCCGCCACGCAGGGCGTCGACATGCGCATCGCGAGCGGCTACTCGTTCTCCTGGGAGGACGGACAGGACGCCAACGCGATCGTCACGCGCGCGGGCGACGGCATCGAGTCGTGGGCCGATCTGGCCGGCAAGACCGTCTCGACCAACGCCATCAAGACGCAGGGCGACCTGACGGTCATGGAGGCCGTGGAGAAGGACGGCGGCGACCCCGCTGCCGTGAAGTTCATCGAGGTCGCCTTCCCCGACGCCCTGGCCCAGCTCGACGGCGGCAACGTCGACGCGGTCTGGATCCCGGAGCCGTTCCTGTCTGCGGCCATGGCGGCTCCCGACAAGTACTCGGTGCTGGGCCACCCGAACCAGGTGGCGCTGCCCGGCATGCCCACCATGGTGAGCTTCACGTCGGGCTCGCTGGCGGACTCCGACCCCGAGCTCGTGGCCCAGTGGCGCGAGGCGGTGACGGATGTGCTGGCCACGGCCACCGAGGACGTCGAGGGCTACCACCAGACCATCACCGAGTTCACGAACATGCCTGCGGACGTCGTGTCGAGCATCAAGCTCGAGCGGCTCGACGGCGAGCTCGACCCGCAGCTCATCACCGACCTGAGCGACCTGGCGCAGAAGTTCCAGTTCCTGGAGAGCGCGCCCGACGTCGACAAGATCATCCTCGAGTAAGCGACGCACCGCTCCACCATGTCGCTCACCGCTCCGCACGACACGATCACCCGCACGGTGGCGGTCGCGCACGCCCGCAGCAGGCGGCGCCGGTTCCGGCCGCGCCGCCTGCTGCTCGGGCTCGCCGGCATCGCCGTCTTCCTCCTGCTGTGGGAAGTGGCCTCGCGCCTGGGGGTCGTCGATCCCGTCTACCTGCCGCCGGCATCCGAGGTGCTCGCCACCTTCGCTCTCAACGCCGGACTCACCGGCACGTGGGCCGCCCTCGGGCAGACCGTGCTGTCGTGGGCATTGGGAATGCTCATCGCCGGCGCTCTGGCCATTCCTCTCGGCACGGTGATCGGCTTGTCGCCTTTCCTGCGCAAGGCCACGCGCTCCACCGTGGAGTTCCTGCGCCCCATCCCTTCGGTCGGCCTCATCCCGCTCGCGGTGCTGGCGCTCGCCGTGCCGCTTCAGCAGAGCCTGCTGATCATCACCTACGGCGCCTTCTGGCAGATCTTCATCCAGGTGCTCTACGGCGTCGCGGATGTCGATGCGGTCGCCATGAGCACGGCCCGCAGCTACGGATTCTCGTGGTGGCAGCGGGTGCGCGACGTGGTGTTCCCCACGATGCTGCCGTACCTGCTCACCGGCATCCGCCTGGCCGCGGCCGTGGCGCTCATCCTGGCGGTGACGGCCGAGCTGGTGATCGGCACCCCGGGCCTCGGCAGGCAGATCGGACTCTCCAAGGACGCCGGCCTGTACGCGTCCACGTATGCGCTCGTGCTGCTCACCGGCCTGCTGGGCGTCGTGATCAATCTCGGCGTGCGCACCGCCGAACGCCGCGCGCTGTCGTGGCACCAGTCGGTACGAGGGGAGGCATGATGCGAAAGCCCCTGATCGCCCTGGCCTATGCGCTCGGGCTGCCGGTCATCCTGATCGCGCTGTGGTGGGTCGCCTCGCTCGGCACCACCAGCATCTTCATGCCGAAGCCCGTGCCACTCGTGACGGAGTTCTTCGAGACGTGGATCGGGGCCCGATTCTTCACGGACGTGCTGCCGAGCCTGGGGCGCTTCGCGGCGGGAACGGGCATCGCGATCATCCTGGGAGTGCTGATCGGTCTGCTCGTCGGTCTCAACCGCAGCCTGCGGGCGCTCACCGAGCCCGTCTTCGAGTTCTTCCGCGCGGTGCCTCCCCCCGTGCTCATCCCGGTGTTCGCGCTCGTGATCGGCATCGGCGACGACATGCGCGTCGCCGTGATCGCCTTCGGCGCGATCTGGCCCGTCATCCTCAACACCATCGAGGGCGTCCGCGCGGCCGACTCGGTGCAGACCGAGACCAGCCGTTCGTACGGCATCCACGGCCTGAACCGCGTGCGGTATCAGGTGCTTCCCTCCGCGGCTCCGCAGATCCTGGCGGGCGTGCGTCAGAGCCTGCCGATCGGCATCATCCTCATGGTCATCAGCGAGATGCTCTACACCTCGTCGGGCCTCGGCTTCTCGATCATCCAGTTCCAGCGCAGCTTCGCCGTGCCCCAGATGTGGGGCGGCATCCTGCTGCTGGGGCTCGTCGGCTTCGCGGTCTCCATGCTCTTCCAGCTGGTCGAGCGCCGCATCCTGCGCTGGTACTACGGACTGAAGGACCTTCAGAATGCCTCCTGAGAACACCGCCGGCCCCGCCGGCCGCGGCCGTACGCTTCCGCCCGAGCAGACCCTGCTCTCGGTGCGCGGGTTGAAGAAGGTCTATGAGACCGACGGCGGCGACATCGAGGCCGTGCGCGACCTCACGTTCGACCTCGGCCGCAACGAGCTGACCTGCCTGGTCGGCCCGTCCGGCTCGGGCAAGACGACCCTGCTCAAGTGCATCGCCGGTCTGCTCGAGCCGACCAGCGGCGAGGTGGTGCTCGACGGCAAGCGCGTCACGGGCCCGCCCAAGAAGATGGCGGTCGTGTTCCAGGAGTACGGCCGGTCGCTTTTCCCCTGGCTGCGCGTGGCCGACAACGTGGAGCTGCCGCTCAAGAACGCGGGAGTCCCCAAGGCGCGGCGCGCCGAGCTCGTGGCCGAGGCGCTCGAGAGCGTCGGGCTGTCGCACGTGCCGAAGTCGTACCCGTGGCAGCTGTCGGGCGGCATGCAGCAGCGCGTCGCGATCGCCCGCGCCATCGCGTACCAGCCCGAGGTGCTGCTGATGGACGAGCCCTTCGCCGCGGTCGACGCGCAGACGCGCGCGGACCTCGAGGATCTGGTGCGCTCGATCCGGGAACGCCTGGGGGTGACGATCCTTTTCGTCACACACGACATCGACGAGTCCGTGTATCTCGCCTCGCGCGTGATCATCCTGTCGTCGTCGCCCACGGTGATCCAAGAGGATCTCGTGATCGACCTGCCGGACCAGCGCGACCAGCTCGAGACCCGCGCTCTGCCGCGGTTCACCGAGCTGCGCCACCACGTGTACGAGCAGATCCAGCTCGCCAAGCGAGGCTTCCGCCCCGACGAGGCCCGGGTCGGCTGAGGCCGTGGCGGACCGCTCCGCCGCGGTGGCGCCGACGCGGCCCGAGCTGACGCCGGGTCTGCTCGCGGCGCTGGGCTTCGTCGGCATGGCCGGAGCGTTCTCGACCGACCTGTACCTTCCCGCGTTCCCGAGCCTGCAGGCAGACTTCGAGGCGACGCCCGCGGCGGTGCAGCTGACGCTGACCGCGTACCTCATCGGATCGGCGGTCGGGCAGTTCCTGATCGGCACGATCTCGGATGCGCTCGGACGCCGCCGCACGCTGCTGATCGCTCTCGGGGCGTTCACGGCCGCGGGCTTCTGCGCGGCGGCGGCACCGTCGCTCGGCTGGCTGGTCGCGCTCCGCGCCCTGCAGGGCCTCTCGGGCTCGGCCGGCGCCGCCCTCGCGCGGGCGTGCGTCGCAGACCTCGCCGAGGGCGAGCGGGCCGCCCGAGGCATCAGCCTCCTGATCGGGATGATGGGGCTCGGGCCGATCTTCGGCAGCCCGCTGGGCGCGCTGCTGACCTCCTGGGGCGGCTGGCGCGCCGCGCTGACCGGCCTGGCGGTGATCGCGGCGATCATGTTCGCCGTCGCGCTGATCGTGATCCCCGAGAGCCTGCCGCCCGATCGCCGGCACCCTGCCCGCGTCGGCCGACTGCTCGGCAACCTCGGGCGGCTGGGCCGCGACGGCGCCTTCGTCGCCTACGCGCTCGCCTTCGCCTTCAGCTACGGGGCGCTCATGCTGTACATCGGCTCGTCCTCGTTCGTGGTGCAGCGCGTGTTCGGTGCGTCGCCCATCACGTACTCGCTCGCGTTCTCGGGCGGTTCCATCGCGTTCGTGGCCGGAGCATGGGTCAACGGACGGCTCGTGCGCCGGATGGGGGCCGCCCGCGCGCTGCGGGTCGCGCACGTCGCAGCGCTCGCCGCGGCGGGGGCCCTGCTCGCGCTCGCCCTCACCGGCACGCTGTCGCTGTGGACCTGGGTGCCGCTCGTGTGCGTCTTCACCGCCGGATGCGCCGCGTCCATGTCGGACGCCTCCGCCCTCACGCTGGGTCGAGCCGCGTTCGCGGCCGGGGGCGGCTCGGCGGCGCTCGGGCTGTTCCAGTTCTCGCTCGGCGCGGCCGCGTCGCCGTTCGGCGGGCTGTGGGGCGACGACACCGCTGTCCCCACCGCCGCCGGCATGGCGGGAGCCATCCTGCTGGCGCTCATCGCGTCGATGCTCGGTCGGGCCTGGGAGCGGCGGCGCGCAGCGCCTGAGGCCGTCACCCCCGCGTGATCGCGCCCGCGCGGGGTCGGCGCCGCGTCACCGCGCGAGCGGCCACCCCGTGTACGCCTCGGCGAGGTACGCGCGGCCGTGCTCCGACTCGACGACCGATCGCAGCTCCCCCACCTGGCGGCGCCGGTCGAAGTCGCTCGCGTCGGGTGACACGTGCAGCATGCTCGTCATCCACCACGAGAAGTGCTGCGCCTTCCAGATGCGCTCCATGGCGCGCTCCGGGTAGGCATCCAGCAGGCGCTCGTCGCCCTCGCGCAGCAGCGCGCGGAGCGCATCGGCCAGCAGCACGACGTCGGCGACCGCGAGGTTCATGCCCTTCGCGCCCGTCGGCGGCACCGTGTGGGCCGCGTCGCCGACCAGCACGACGCGACCGCGCCGCAGCTCGTGCGCGACGAAGCTGCGGAAGCGCAGCACATCGCGCTGGAAGATCGGCCCCTCGTTCAGGGTCGTCCCCGGCACGCGCGCCTGCAGGATGTCCCACAGCTCACGCTCCGAGAACGCATCCGGGTCGGTGTCGGGATCGCACTGGAAGTACATGCGCTGCACGGTGGCGCTGCGCTGGCTGATGAGCGCGAACCCGTCCGGGGCGTTGCTGTAGATGAGCTCGTGCGCCGAGGGCGCGGCCTCGCAGAGCACACCGAACCAGGCGAACGGGTACTCGCGGAAGTATCCTCCGTGCGCTCCCGTCACCGCCGCGCGGGTCACCCCGCGCGAGCCGTCCGCCCCCACCACGACGTCGGCCTCGATCTCGATCCGCTCGCCGTCGGGCCCCGTCGCGATCACCCGCGGCCGCTCGGTCTCGGCGTCGTCCACGGCGACGGCGCTCACCCCGAAGCGCAGGTCCTGGCCCGCAGCCAGGCGGGTGGCGATGAGGTCCTTCAGCACCTCGTGCTGCGGGTACAGCCAGACGCCGCGCCCCACGGTGGCGGCGAAGTCGATGCGGTGCCCCTCGCCCTCGAAGCGCAGCTCGATGCCGTCGTGGCGGCTGCCGGCCGCGAGCACGCGGTCCGAGGCGCCGGTCTCGTGCAGGATCTCGACCGTCCCCTGCTCCAGGATGCCGGCGCGGATGGTCGTCTCGATCTCGTCGCGGGTACGGGAATCGATCACGATCGAGGCGATGCCGGCCTGCTCCAGCAGGTGCGACAGCAGCAGACCGGCGGGTCCGGCTCCGACGATCGCCACGGCGGTGCGTTCGGTCATGGTCGTCTCCTTCGACGGCTCGGAGCATCAGGGCTCAAGGCGGGCGGACGGGCATGAGCGCCCGTCGGCTGCCTCGAGTCTTCCGAGCGCCGCACGTGGAGAGCGATCTGTTTCCTGTTGAACGGGAAGCGAGCTCAGTCTTCCGGACCGGCGAGGACTCGGCCGACCGCGGCGGCGGCGCGGCGCAGCTCGTCCACCGCACCGGCCGTCGGCGCCTCGCGCGGCAGCACCACCGAAAGCGCCGCGATCACGTCGCGCCTCTGCCGGATCGGCACGGCGATGCCCGTGGACACCGGTTCCACGAAGCCACGAGCCACCACGAGCCCCTCACGGCGGATCCGTGCCAGGAGCGCCTCGAGCTCGCGTGGGTCGGTCACGGTGTCGGGGGTGACGGCCGCCAGCGGCGACGCGAGCACCCGCTCGCGCAGGCCGGCGTCGGCGAACGCGAGCAGCACGAGCCCTGACGACGACGCGTGCAGCGGCAGACGCCCCGCGATGCGCGTGATGTTCGAGACGGCGTGCGGATGCGAGAGCCGCTCCAGGAACAGCGCCTCCCCCTGCTCGAGCACCGCGAGCTGCGTGTGCTCGCGCACCCGCGTCTGCACGCGCTCCATGAACGGCAGGGCGGCCTGCCGCAGCCGCAGCGCGCGCGAGCCGCGTTGCGCGACCTCCCACAGATGCATGCCGAGCAGCACGCGACCCGAGTCGTCCCGGTCGAGCAGGCCCGTGGCGACCAGCTCGCCGACCAGGCGGTGAGCGGTCGAGGTGGGCAACCCCGCGCGTCGCGCGATGTCCGACGGCGTCTGCGCGCTGCGATCGGCGTCGAAGGTCTCCAGCACGCGCACGATGCGCTCTGCGACGGATTCGCCCGAGGTCGAGTTGGCCACGGCATCAGCCTCTCAGACCGGCGGGGCCACAGCGTCCCCTCCCCGCGGTCCACCGCCGGGATGTGAACGGCCCGCCCCCGGATCGGAAGAGAGGGGCGGGCCGTTTCTTTGTCGCGACGATCCGGGGCGAGTGCGGCGCCGGTTCCGGATCGATCGCGGCGAAGGACCGAGTGCGGTCAGTCCTTCGCTGCCTGGAGGCGAGAGCGGAGCGCGTCCAGCTGCGCTCGCAGCTCTGCCGGGGTCTTGTCGCCGAAGAGGTCGTAGAACTCCTCGGTCAGGTCGGCCTCTTGCAGCCACGCCTCGGTGTCCACCGAGAACAGCTCGTCGAGGTCCTCCTGCGGCACGTCGAGGCCCGTCAGGTTCAGCGAGCCGGGCGCGGGCACCAGGCCGATCGGCGTCACGACGGCCTCCGCGTCGCCCTGCAGGCGGCGGACGATCCAGTCGATCACGCGCGAGTTGTCGCCGAAGCCCGGCCACAGGAAGCGACCGTCCGCCCCGCGGCGGAACCAGTTGACCTGGTAGATCTTGGGCAGCTGCGAGGCCAGACCGCCCATCTCGAGCCAGTGCGCGAAGTAGTCGGCCATGTTGTAGCCGCAGAACGGCATCATGGCGAACGGGTCGCGGCGCAGCTCGCCGACCTTGCCCTCGGCGGCTGCCGTGCGCTCCGACGAGATGTTCGAGCCGATGAAGACGCCGTGCTCCCAGTTGAAGGCCTCGACCACGAGCGGCACGTTGGTGGCGCGACGTCCGCCGAACAGGATGACGTCGAGCGGCACGGCCTCCTCCCAGTCGTCCGCGATCGAGGGCGCCTGGGCGGCCGAGACCGTGAAGCGCGAGTTCGGGTGCGCGGCCGGACGACCCGAGTCGGGCGTCCAGTCCTCGCCGCGCCAGTCGATCAGGTGGGCGGGCGCCTCGTCGGTCAGGCCCTCCCACCAGACGTCGCCGTCGTCGGTGAGCGCGACGTTCGTGAACAGGACGTTGCCCCACAGCGTCTCGACGGCGGTGACGTTCGTCGACTCGCCGGTGCCCGGCGCGACGCCGAAGAAGCCGGCCTCCGGATTGATGGCGTACAGGCGCCCGTCCTCACCCGGACGGATCCAGGTGATGTCGTCGCCGAGCGTCTCCACCTTCCAGCCCGGGATGGTGGGACGCAGCATCGCGAGGTTGGTCTTGCCGCAGGCCGACGGGAAAGCGGCCGCCACGTGGTAGGCCTTGCCCTGCGGGTCGATCACGCGGATCAGCAGCATGTGCTCGGCCATCCAGCCGTGATCGCGGCCGAGAACCGAGGCGATGCGCAGCGCGTAGCACTTCTTGGCCAGGATGGCGTTTCCGCCGTATCCCGACCCGAACGACCAGACCTCGAGAGTCTCGGGGAAGTGCACGATGTACTTCTCGGCGTTGCTGGGCCACGCGACATCCTGATCGCCGGTCGCGAGAGGTGCGCCGACCGAGTGCACCGTGCGCACCCAGGGCGTGCCCTGCGCGATGAGCTCGGTCACCTCGACGCCGACGCGGGTCATGACCTCGATCGAGGCCACCGCGTAGGGGCTGTCGGTCAGCTGCACGCCGAGCTGCGAGATCGGTCCGCCGACCTTGCCCATCGAGAACGGCACGACGAACATCGTGCGGCCCCTCATCGAGCCTTCGAACAGCGGCCGCAGCGTGGCGCGCATCTCATCCGGCGCGGCCCAGTTGTTGGTCGGACCGGCGTCCTCCTGCTTCTCCGAGCAGATGAACGTGCGCGACTCGAGACGCGCGACGTCACCCTCGTCCGAGCGAGCGAGGTACGAGTCCGGGCGCTTCTCGTCGTTCAGCTTGATGAGCGTGCCGTCCTCCACCATCTGCGCGAGCAGCGCCGCGTTCTCGGCGGCCGAGCCGTCGACCCAGTGGATGCGGTCGGGCTGCGTCAGCGCGGCGATCTCCTCGACCCAGGCGACCAGTGCGGCCATTCCCGGTCCTTCGACGGCAGGCTGGGCGCCGTACGCGTCGAGCGGGCTGGTCGCGCGGGCGGTGGGGGTCTCGATGATGGCCATGCGTTATTCCTAACCGTCTTTCCCAAAGGGGGGAGGTGCCGGGGGCTCAACCAGCATCTCTCCGCAGAAGCACGAGTTTCACTGATCCAGAGGCAAAAGAATCCCGATTCTTTAGATACGATCAAGGAATGACCCCTCGGGACGATGCGAAGACCGGACTCGAACTGAAGACACTCGGCCACCGCATCCGGCACTACCGCCTGCAGCAGGGCTTCACGCTCGACGAGCTGGGCGCCGCGGTGGGCGTGGCGGGCAGCCAGCTGAGCCTGATCGAGAACGGCAAGCGCGAGCCCAAGCTGTCGCTGCTGCAGGCCATCGCCGCCGCAACGCATACGGCGGTCACGGATCTGATCTCCGGCGAGCCGCCGAACCGCCGCGCGGCCCTCGAGATCGAGCTCGAGAAGGCGCAGTCGAGCTCGGTCTTCCGGAGCCTCGGAATCCCTCCCATCAAGGTGACGAAGACTCTGCCGGACGAGACGATCGAGGCCATCCTCGGCCTGCACCGCGAGCTGCAGCGCCGCGAGAGCGAGGCGATCGCCACTCCCGAGGAGGCGCGCCGCGCCAACACCGAGCTGCGCCTGCGCATGCGTGCCCTGGACAACTACCTGCCCGAGCTCGAGCAGCTGGCCGAGAAGCAGCTCCGCGCCGCCGGCCATTCGCAGGGCGCCCTGACGCACCGCACCGTGAGCATCATGGCCGAGCAGCTGGGCTTCGAGCTGATCTACGCGAACGACCTGCCGCCTTCGACGCGCTCCATCACCGACCTCGAGAACGGCCGGATCTACCTGCCGCCGGCGTCGATCCCCGGCGGTCACGGCCTGCGTTCGATGGCGTTGCAGGCGATGGCCCACCGCCTGCTGGGGCACCAGCCGCCCACGTCGTATGCCGACTTCCTGCAGCAGCGGCTCGAGATCAACTACTACGCGGCCTGCTGTCTGATGCCCGAGGCCAACTCCGTCGCCTTCCTGCAGCAGGCCAAGAAGGATCGCAATCTGGCGGTCGAGGACTTCCGCGACGCGTTCGGCGTCACGCACGAGGCCGCGGCGATGCGGATGACCAACCTGATGACCCGGCACCTCGGCATGCCGCTGCACTTCCTGCGCGTGGGAGACGCCGGTCAGATCGAGCGCGTGTACGAGAACGACGCGCTGCCGCTGCCCGAGGACGTGACCGGCGCGGTGGAGGGTCAGATCGTGTGCCGCAAGTTCGCCGCGCGCGACGCGTTCGACCAGCAGAACCGCACCACCGAGCACTACCAGTACACCGACACCCCGGCCGGCACGTTCTGGTGCTCGACGCAGACGGGCACGGCCGAGCGCGGCGGCTTCTCGATCACGGTGGGCGTGCGCTTCGACGACGCCAAGTGGTGGCGCGGCCGCGAGACGCACAACCGCGAGATCTCCACGTGCCCCGACGAGAGCTGCTGCCGCCGGGCACCGGCCGAGCAGTCGGCGCGCTGGCGCGACCGCGCGTGGCCGAGCGCGCGCGTGCACACCCACATCTTCGCGCCGCTCCCCCGCGGCCGCTTCCCCGGCGTCGACGAGACCGCGGTCTACGAGTTCCTCGACCGCCACCAGGGCTGAGCCGGCCGGCGCTCCGCGCCGGCGTCGGTTCGACGAGGGCCCGCGAAGCGGCGCCCGAGGAGAACGACGCGCGAGCGAAGCGAGCTAAGAAAGACTGCGCTCGGCGGCCTCGACGACGTTGGTCATGAGCAGCGCGACGGTCATCGGGCCCACCCCGCCGGGGTTGGGCGAGAGGTAGCCGGCGACCTCGGCGACATCGGGATGCACATCGCCGTACACCTTCTGCTTGCCCGTCTCGGGATCCTCCTCGCGGGTCACGCCCACATCGAGCACCGCCGCCCCGGGCTTGACGTGCTCAGCCTTCACGAGGTGCTTCACCCCCGCGCCGGCCACGATCACGTCGGCCTCACGCAGATACGGACCCATGTCCGGGGTGCCGGTGTGCACCTGCGTCACGGTGGCGTTCACGTCCCGGCGGGTCAGCAGCAGCCCCATCGGACGGCCGATCGTCACACCGCGGCCCACGACCACGACGTGCTTGCCCTTCAGGTCGTACCCGTTGCGGGTGAGCAGCTCGATGCACCCGCGCGGCGTGCACGGCAGAGGCGTCGTGATCGGCTCGTTCACGTTCAGCACCAGGCGGCCGAGATTGGTCGGGTGCAGGCCGTCGGCGTCCTTGGCCGGATCGATGCGCTCCAGGATCGCGTCGGTGTCGAGGTGCTTCGGCAGCGGCAGCTGCACGATGAACCCGTGGCACGCCGGGTCGGCGTTGAGCTCGTCGATCAGCGCCTCCACCTGCTCCTGCGTGGCATCGGCGGGCAGCTCCCGCTGGATCGAGTTCATCCCGATCGCCTCGGACTGCTTGTGCTTCATCCCGACGTACAGCTGCGACGCCGGATCGGCACCCACCAGAACCGTCGCAATGCCGGGCGTCACACCCTTGTCCTTGAGTGCCGCGACACGCTGCGCGAGCTCTTCCTTGATCGCCTTCGCGGTGGCGACACCATCCAGCTTCTCTGCGGGCATGCCCAGACCTTACTCGCCGAGACCCGGGTAGAGGGGGAAGGCCTCCGCCAGGCGGGCCACCCGCTCGCGCAGGGCCGGGATGTCGGCCCCGGGCTGCAGGGCGAGCGCGATCACGTCGGCCACCTCCGTGAACTCGGCGTCGCCGAAACCACGGGTTGCGAGCGCAGGGGTGCCGATGCGCAGGCCCGACGTGGTCATCGGCGGGCGCGGGTCGTTCGGCACCGAGTTGCGGTTCACGGTGATCCGGATGTCGTGCAGCAGGTCTTCGGCCTGCTTTCCGTCGATCGCCGCGTCGCGGAGGTCGACGAGCACCAGGTGCACGTCTGTCCCGCCCGAGCGGATCGCGATGCCGGCGTCCTTGACGTCCTGCTGCGACAGGCGGTCGGCGAGGATGCGAGCGCCACGCAGCGTGCGCTCCTGGCGGTCCTTGAAGGCGTCGGTCGCCGCGAGCTTGAACGCGGTCGCCTTCGCGGCGATCGCGTGCATGAGCGGGCCGCCCTGCTGGCCGGGGAACACCGCGGTGTTGATCTTCTTCGCGATATCGGCGTCGTTGGTCAGGATGAAGCCCGAGCGCGGGCCGCCGATGGTCTTGTGCACGGTCGACGACACGACGTGGGCGTGCGGCACCGGGTTCGGGTGCAGGCCCGCCGCCACGAGGCCCGCGAAGTGCGCCATGTCGACCCAGAGCAGCGCGCCGACCTCGTCGGCGATCGCGCGGAACGCGGCGAAGTCGAGCTGGCGCGGGTAGGCCGACCAGCCGGCGATGATGACCTTGGGCTTGTGCTCGAGGGCGAGTCGCCGCACCTCGTCCATGTCGATGAGCGAGGTCTCGGCGTCGACGCCGTACGCCACGATGTCGTACAGCCGGCCGGAGAAGTTGATCTTCATGCCGTGGGTCAGGTGACCGCCGTGGTCGAGCGACAGGCCAAGGATGGTGTCGCCGGGGCGCGCGATCGCGTGCAGCACGGCGGCATTGGCCGACGCCCCCGAGTGGGGCTGGACGTTCGCGAAGGCGGCGCCGAACAGCGCCTTGGCGCGCTCGATCGCGAGCTCCTCTGCGACGTCGACCTCCTCGCACCCGCCGTAGTACCGGCGGCCCGGGTAGCCCTCGGCGTACTTGTTGGTGAGCACGGAGCCCTGCGACTCGAGCACCGAGACGGGCACGAAGTTCTCGGAGGCGATCATCTCGAGGAACCCGCGCTGGCGATCCAGCTCGCGCTGGAGAACCTGCGCGATCTCGGGGTCGACCTCGACGAGAGGAGCGTTGAACAGCGGATCGGTCATGCGATCTCCAGACGACGTTCGGGATGGGAATCTCGCATCGGCCCAGGCGTGCGGTCGAATGCCGTCTCGGTCGCTCCCCGGTGGTTCACCACCTCAACGCCAGTCGCGACGACGCCAAGTCTAGCGGGTGGAGCCTACCGCCCGTCCCGCCCGCTCAGCGCCGACCGTGCACGAGAGACGGCGGAGCGCATCCTCCAGGATGGGCAGCTCGGGCATTCCTACCCGGGCACCGCTGGCGCGAAGGCAACCGTCATAGGACAATGGCGATATCTCGCGCCGTTCCCCATGCGGCCGAGCCGTCGGGTCGTCCCGGATCCGCCACCCCCGCCGCTCCCCCGAAGCGAGAACGCCGTGCACCAGCCCACCGAACGGCCCCCCTCCGACGCGGATCTCGTGCTGCGCTCGCGCTCGGGCGACACCGAGGCATTCGGCGAGCTGTGGGCGCGCCACTACGCGGCGGGAGCGCGCGTGGCGCGCGCCGTCACATCGGCCATCGACCCTGACGACCTGGTGCAGGAGGCGTACACCCGCGTGTTCCAGGCGGTGCAGCGCGGCGGCGGGCCGAGCGGGCCCTTCCGCGCGTATCTGTTCACGGTGATCCGCAACACCGCGGCGTCGTGGGGCCGCGCGCGCCGCGAGACCGCCATCGACGAGCTCGAGGCGGTGCCCGATCCGGCCACGACCGACGAGGCCGGGCAGGAGGCCTTCGACCGCAGCCTGACTCATCGCGCCTTCCTCAGCCTGCCGACCCGCTGGCAGGAGGTGCTCTGGTACACCGAGGTCGAGGGACTGAGCCCCGCCGAGACGGCGCCGTTGCTGGGCGTCAAGGCCGGCGCCGTCAAGCAGCTCGCCTTCCGCGCCCGCGAGGGGCTGCGCGAGGCGTGGATCCAGGCGCACATCTCGTCCCTCACCGCGGAACGCGACGCGGCCGACTGCCACTGGGCCGTCGCGCACGTCGGAGCCCATGCGCGGGGAAACCTGGCCGTCCGCAACCGCACGCGTCTTGAGGCGCACCTGCGCGGCTGCGACCGCTGCGCGCTGGCCGCCGCCGAGGCCGAGGAGGCGGGCAGTCGTCTCGCCCTCGCACTGCTGCCGCCGTTGATCGGCGTGACCGCGGCGTCCGCGCACCTGGCGACGCTGCACGGCGCGCAGAGCCCGATCGCCACGGTCGCAGCGATGCCGTCGCGCGTGCTGGAGGGCGCCGTCGTGGCCGCGAGCGAGGGCGGCCCCAGCACTCTCCCCGCCGCCGCACCCCTCCCCACCGCCTCGATGCCCGCCGCCGCGGTGCCCGCCGCATCCATACCCGCGTCGATGCCGGCCGTCGTGCACGCGACCGGGGTCGGCGCGGCCACCCCGCTCGCGGCGGGCGTCGGCTCCGCCGGCCTGTCGGCCGTCGGGCTGCTCGGCCTGGGCGTCGCCTCGGCTGGCGTCGCCGGTGCCCTGCTCGTGGCGGCGATCATGCCCGGACCGACGGTCGCGCTGCCCGCCTCGTCGACCGCCGCGGAGGCCGCGACGCCGGCCGATGCCGCGCGCGCGCCGACCTCGACGGCGGCGGCGCGGCCGACCGCGTCCGACGCCGCTCGGTCGTCGTCCACCGCGCCCGTGGAGACGGCAGACTCTGCGGCGCACGCGTCGCCCCCCGCACCGACCGCGAACGCGCTCACCGGCAGCACGGCGCGGCCCTCGTCCGCGCCCGTCTCCGCCCCCCACGCGTCCACCCCCTCGGTGGCGCCGAACCCGGCGGGCACGCCCGACAGCACCGCCTCTGCGCCCGGCGCCTCGAGGCCCGGCGCGTCTGCCCCGACCGGCTCTGCCCCGACGGAATCTGCCCCGACGGAATCAGCGCCGACGGAATCAGCGCCGACGGAATCAGCCCCGGACGCCTCCGTGCCCGGCGCCTCGCGACCGAGCGCACCCGCGCGGCCCACGCCGCCGCGCGCTGAGACGCCGACGCCCCCCGGTCCCCCGCCGCAGGCGGAGAACCCGGGCGGGAACTCGCAGGACGGAGGCGCCGAGGCCCCTCCGGAAGGCGGGCAGACCGGTACGGCCCCCGACGGCGGCCTGCGGGTGCAGCTCGACATCGCGGGCATCGGCGTGGGCGTGTCGATCGGTGGGCCGGGCGGACTGCTCGGCCTCGATGTCGATCTCGGATCCTCCTCGGGCTAGCGGAACCGGCGGCCACGCCCGCGCGCCCGCCGCGCGCGAGACGCACCGGCTCCCGGGCGCCGACTGGCACCACGAGCGGGAGGTCCGGAAGAATGGGCCGCAGGGGAGGCTGCTCGGCGCGCCCGGATCCGGCTCCTCGACCGTCTCCCCGCCACCCGACCGGCATCGTCCCGGTCCGACATCGAGCAGAGATATGAGCACGAACGACCGCACCGACGTCGGCGAGGCGTCCCACGCAGACGCCGTGAAGCCCGCCGCCACGGCGAGCGCCTGGACGATCGGCGGTCTCGTCGCCGCCGGCGCGGCCGCCACGGCCATCGCTCTGGGCCTGGTCACCGCGTCGCTCGGCACCGGCGGGCGCGCTCCGCTCACGGCGGCCGACGCGCGCGGCGGCTCGACTCCCCCGGTCGCGCAGGTCGAGGCGGCCCCTGGCCTGGTGGAGGCGACCCTGTTGGAGCCGACCCAGGACGGGCATGCTCCCACCGAGCCCGACCTCGCGCCTGTAGAGCCGCAGCCCACGCTGCCGCAGCCCCCGCTGACCGCACCCGTGCCGCGGCAGTCGAACCCGGCACCGGACCTCCCTGCGCACGCCTCGTCGATCGCCTCCACGCCGGCACCCGCCGCATCCCCCGCGCCGGCTCCGGAGACCGCCCCCGCCGAGGCCGCACCGCTGTCGATCACGTCGGCCGAGCAGGTGTCCGATGGCGCGGTCGCTCTCGGAATCAGCGGGGAACCGCATCGCGAGGTGCGGGCCTTCGCCGACGGTCACGACACCGCGGGCCCCGGCATGTCGGCCGGTGCGCCGCTCGCGCTCGCGATGGCGGCTCAGGAGCCGCTGGCCACGGTCACTCTGCGGGCCGACGGCACGGGCGTCCTGCTCATCGCCCTCACGCACGAGCAGGCGCTCGCCGACGTGAGCATCGAGGTCCGCTACGTCGGAGACAGCGGCGCTTCCGCTTCACGCCGGCTGAGCGAGCTGTGGGGCCTGCGCGACGAGCTGCTGGGCCTGGTGACCATCCCACAGCCGCCCGCGACCGCCCCGCCCGACGCCGCGCTCACGCCGCCGACAGACTCGACGTCCTCGTCGGATACGTCCGACGACCCGTCTACCCAGACCGAGCCCGCTGCTCCCCCGCAGCCCGTCTCCCCCGGTCCGGTCCCCCCGCTCGACGCTCCGGTCCCGCCGCTCGACGCTCCGCTGCCGCCGCTCGACGCTCCGGCTCCGCTGCTCGGCGCTCCGGCTGCGCCGCTCGGCGAGGAGCCCGCCGCCACGATCGCGCGCCCCGGGCTCTCCGCCGACGTCGAGACGCTCTCGGCCCCCGATGTCGTGGCGACGCCGATCGCCGCCGACGGCGAGATGACCGGCGACTGATGCGCGGCTGGACGCAGAGCGCCGCGCGCGCCGCCGATGGCACCTCGATCGCGTACTGGACTGCAGGCGAGGGAGATCCGCTCCTCCTCATCGCCGGGCAGGCCGTCGATCACACGTCGTGGCGCATCTCGGTCGACCTGCTGCAGGATGACCGTCGCGTGATCGTGTTCGATCATCGCGGCGTGGGGGCCAGCGGCCTCGGGGCGGCCGACCGCTACGAGACGCGGCTCTTCGCCGAGGACGTGGTCGCGGTGCTCGACGACGCCGGGGTCGAGCGCGTCGACGTCGTGGGGCATTCGATGGGCGGTCGCATCGCGCAGTGGCTGGCGATCGATGCGCCCCAGCGCGTGCGCCGGCTGGTGCTCGTCTCCAGCACCCCAGGAGACGCGCACGGCTCGGCGCGCACGCCCGCTGCAGACGCCGCGCTGCGCTCGGGCCGGCCGGCGCGCATCGCCGAGGTGTTCTTCACCCAGCACCCGGCGTGGTTCACGCATCTGCTCGCCGTCGGCGACGACCCCAATGCGCGCGGCCGTCACTTCCGAGCCAGCCGCCGCCACGACAGCCTCGACGAGCTGCATCGCATCGCGGCTCCCACGCTCATCCTGCACGGCGAGCACGACGAGATCACCCCGCTCGATCATGCGCGCCTGCTGCACGACCGCGTCGCCGACTCGGAGCTCGCTGTCGTTCCGAACGGACGGCACGGCATCCTGCTCGAGGGCGGGCCCGCCGTGCGCATCGCCGACCGGTTCCTCGGCGCCACGCGGCGTTGAGCGCCGCGCCGGAGGGAGCCGCGCGCCCGCGTCGCGCTCAGCGCGCCCCGGGCGGGCCCGGTGCGGGGTAGCCCTCCGCCATCAGCGGGCGGGTCTCACCGCCGACGACTGTTCCCGAACAGCCCGCGGATCACGCCGCTGATGATCGTCTGCGTCGTGCGAGAGCCGAGCACCTTCTCGAGCGTCGACTTCTCCGAACGCGATGAGGTGCGTGTGCGGCCCGCGGTCTTCCGGATGAGGCGGTCGTACTCCTGGCGCGCCTTCTTCTCGGCGGCCGCGTCGGCCTTGGCGATCTCGGCCCGCTGACGGGCCAGCTCGGCCTCCGCCTCGGCCTTGCGCTCCGCCTCGTCGGCCGCGTTCATCTTGGCCGTCAGGATCTCGTAGGCCGACTCGCGGTCGATGCGCTCACCGTACTTGGTCCGCAGCGGCGACGCGGCGATCACGGCGTCGATCCGGTCGGCCGGGGTCGGCTCCATGAGCCCCTGCGGAGCACGCACGCGCGTCCAGGCGACCGGCGTCGGCGATCCCTTCTCGCTCATCACCGTGACGATCGCCTCGCCCGTGCCGAGCTCCTGCAGCACGCGCTCGAGGTCGTAGTCCGACTTCGGGTAGGTGCCGACCGTCGCGCGCAATGCCTTGGCGTCGTCGGGTGTGAACGCGCGCAGCTGGTGCTGCACGCGCGATCCGAGCTGGGCGAGCACATCCGGATGCACGTCCTTGGGTGTCTGGGTGACGAAGAACACGCCGACGCCCTTCGACCGGATCAGCCGGACGGTCTGCGTGATGGCCGACAGGAAGTCCTTCGACGCGTCCTTGAACAGCAGGTGCGCCTCGTCGAAGAAGAAGACGAGCTTGGGCCTGTCGGGGTCGCCCACCTCGGGGAGGATCTCGAACAGCTCGGCGAGCAGGTACATAAGGGACGTCGAGAACAGCTCCGGACGGTCGGCGACGCCCGGGACCTCGAGCAGCGACACGATCCCGCGGCCGTCGGCCGCCGTGCGCAGGAAGTCGGTGACGTCGAACTCGGGCTCGCCGAAGAACACGTCGGCGCCGCCCTCGGCGAAGGCGATCAGCTCGCGCAGGATGACGCCCGCCGTCGCGCTCGAGAGCCCTCCCAGCTCCTTGAGCTCGGGCTTGCCCTCGTCGCTCGTCAGATACGTCAGCACCGACCGCAGGTCCTCGAGGTCGACCAGCGGCAGCCCGTTCTTGTCGGCGTAGTGGAACACCAGCCCCAGGCTCGACTCCTGGGTGTGGTTGAGCCCGAGCACCTTCGACAGCAGCAGCGGGCCGAAGCCCGTGACCGTGGCGCGCACGGGCACTCCCCGGCCGATGCCGCCGAGCGCGAAGTACTCGACCGCCGCGGCCTCGGGTGTCCAGTCCTGGCCGATGCCGCGCGTGCGCGCGAGCAGCTTGTCGTTCGCCTCGCCGGGCGTGGCCATGCCCGAGAGATCGCCCTTGATGTCGGCCGCGAACACCGGCACGCCCTTGGCTGCCAGCTGCTCGGCGAGCCCCTGCAGCGTGCGCGTCTTGCCGGTGCCGGTGGCGCCGGCGACGAGCCCGTGCCGGTTGAGCATGCCGAGCGGGATGCGGATCTGCGCGTCCGGCACAGGGACGCCGTTCACCAGCGCGCCGATGTCGAGCGTCTCGCCCTCGAAGCTGTAGCCCGCGGCGATCGCCCGCACGGCGTCGTCGTCGAGCGGTCCGCCGCGCTCGGCCCCGCCCGCAGGCCCGTCGGGCTCGCCCTGCCCCGGCGCCTCCGGCTCGTCGGCGGGCTCTGCCTCGTGGGCTGCCTCGACTCCCGGCTCAGGGTCGGCGGGGGCGGTCTCTGTCTCGGCAGCATCGCCCGCCCCGGCCTGCGCCGCGGCGGCGTGAGCGGCCGCGAGCCGCGCCTTCGCCTCGGCGGCCTTCAGGGCGGCCTCCGCGGCCTCGGCCTCCGCCTGGAGGCGGGCGACTTCGGCTTCGGCGGCTGCGACGGCGGGATCCTTCTCGCTCATGCGTGTCAGCCTAGCGACGCGGTCGTCCCGGTGAATGGGCCTCACTGCCCGCCGCCGCGGCCCCTCCGGGCGCGTCGCTCACCGCGCAGTCCTCGTGCGAACGCCGCCCCGACGAGCAGCGCGACGCCCACGCCCACCAGTCCACCGCCGACGGTGTCGGTCAGCCAATGGGCCGACACATACGTGCGCGCGAACGCCATGAGGGCGATCCAGCATCCGGCGAGCACCGCGACCCAGCGACGGGGCCACACCAGCCACAGCGCGACCGCGAGCGTCGCCGCGTTCGCCACATGTCCCGACGGGAAGGATCCGACATCGGCGGTGACCAGGATGTCCTCGGGTCGCGCCCTCCCGAGCACGTGCTTGAGCACCTGCACGAGACCGGCGCTCACGAGCGACGCGACCACGAAGTAGCCGGCCGCCCACGGCCGCCGCACCGCGAGCAGCACCGCGACCACGGCGAGCGGCACCCACAGCGTGGCGTACCGGCCGCCGCCGATCGCGTCCATGAACAGCGACACCCAGAGCGCAGGCCCGTCCGGTGTCGCCGAGAGCACGCCCTCCCACCACAGGTCCAGGCCCGTGGGGTCGGCGCCCGGCAGCCGCAGCACCGCCCCGAGGGCGATTCCCGCGGCGACCAGCCCCGCGCCCCACCACAGCCAGGCCCGGCTGGTGCGATCACGTGCTGCGGCCATCCTGCTCCTCTCGCGCGCCCCGTCAGGGGTGCAGCATCTCCACGGTGCGCGGGCGCACCACGACCCACAGCATGAACACGGCCACAAGTGCGCAGCCGATCATCACGACCGCCATCGAGGTTCCCGTGATGCCCGCCGGGCCGGCGACCGCCCCCACGATCGGCGAGATGACGCCCGCGACGCCCGCGTTGCTCGCGCCCAGCAGCGACGCGGCGGTGCCCGCCGCCTTGCCGTGCCGGTCGAGCGCCAGCACCTGCGCGCACGGGAACGTGAAGCCGCACGCGCTCATGAAGAACCACAGCGGGATGGCGGTGCCCCACAGTCCGAGGCCGAGCTGGTCGAACACCACGATGAGGGTCGCGGCGATCACCAGCACCGCGGTAGACGCCGCGAGCACCCACTGGGGACCGAAGCGCGCCGCGAGTCGCGAAGCGGTCTGGTTGCCCACGATCACGCCCACCGAGTTCACGGCGAACAGCAGGCCGTACTGGGCGGCGTCGAACCCGTAGCTCTCCTGGAACAGGAACGGGGAGGCCGACAGGTACGAGACCAGACCCGCGAACGTCATGCCACTGATCACGAGCACTCCGACGTAGACGCGGTCGGAAAGCACCGACCGGTACCGCTGCCACACCGTGCTCGTGCCGCGCTCGTGGCGCCGCTCGCGGGGCAGCGTCTCGGGGATGCCGAAGATCGCCGCGACCAGCATCACGGCGCCGTAGCCGCCGAGCACCCAGAAGATGCCCTCCCATGGCAGCACACCGAGCAGCGCCGAGCCGATCAGCGGCGCGATCACGGGCGCGACGCCCGTGACGAGCGCCAGACGCGACAGCATCACGACGAGGCGCTTGCCGCCGAACAGGTCGCGCACGATCGCCATGGCGGCGACCGCTCCGGCCGCCGCCCCGAACCCCATGGCGACGCGCGCGCCGCCCAGCACCGCCAGATTGGGCGCGAGCGCCGCAGTCACGCTCGCGCACACGTGCAGCGCGGTGGCGATCAGCAGCGGCAGGCGCCGGCCCACCGTGTCGCTCAGCGGTCCCACGAGCAGCTGCCCGAATGCGAAACCCACCATGGTGCCCGTCAGGGTCAGCTGGATCGCCGCCTCGTCGGTGTCGAATGCTCGCTGCAGCAGCGGGAAGGCCGGCAGGTACAGGTCGACCGTGAAGGGGCCGAGAGCCGTGAGGGCGCCCAGCAGCAGCACGTACAGCAGTCGCCGCGAGGCCGGGATGGCGTCTCCGGGATGCAGGACCACCGGGGCGGTGTCGGGGTTCGCCCCGAGCGTGCGGATCGCACCGGTGGGCGGGGGCAGCCGGATGGTCCCGGTGAAGGGAAGAGTCAGGGAATCGGTGTGCGGGTGAGGAGCGTCGGGCACGGGGCTCTTTCTGGCGTCGAGGAGCCCCCGATTCTACGCCCGCGCATAGCCTTCTCGGAGGTCCCCGACACCGGGTTGTTGCATGCCTCCGCATAGAATCGAGGCGTGTCGACCCAGAAGCGCTCCGGCAACCCCGCGAAGCAGGCCCAGATCGAGCAGACCATCAAGCAGCAGCGCGAGGCGAAGCGCCAGGAGAAGCTGGCCGAGTACCAGCGGCAGCTGAAGAAGCGCCAGCGCGGCAAGCTGCTGTGGTGGGTGGTCGGCGGCGTGGCCGTGGTCGCGATCGCCGCGATCATCGTCGCCTCCTACGTCTTCGCACCCCGCACCTACGAGGCGGGCAGCGAGGGCGCCGAGATCGAGGGCGTGCAGCTCTTCGAGAACGAGACCGACCACGTCGAGGGCACCGTGGAGTACGAGCAGACCCCGCCTGCGGGCGGCCCGCACAACCAGGTGTGGCTGAACTGCGGCATCTACACCGAGCCGCAGACCGACGAGAACGCCGTGCACTCGCTCGAGCACGGCGCCGTGTGGGTCACCTACGACGCCGAGCGCATCCAGGGCGCGGACCTCGACAAGCTGCGCGATCTGATGCCCCGCAACTACGTCATCCTTTCGCCCTACGAGGGCCTCGACACCCCGATCGCGCTCAGCGCCTGGAACGCGCAGCTCAAGGTCGACTCAGTGGACGACGAGCGCATCCCCGCGTTCATCGAGGAGTACTGGCGCAGCCAGAACGTCCCCGAGCCGAACGCCGCATGCTCGGGCGCGATCGACGGCCCCGGCAAGATCTGACCGGCCCACCCCACCCGCGAACGAGCGAGCCGACGCAGTGAGCGAGACGGAACCCGTCGAGACCGACACCGGCCCCACCGGCCGCCGTCCGTGGCCGCTCGTCGCGCTCGCGCTCGTGCTGGTGGCGGGCCTCGCCTTCGCCGTGGGCCGGTTCTCGACCTTCGGGGTCGTCGCCTCGGGGCCGAACGCGGCCGACATCGGCTTCGCTCGCGACATGCAGGTGCACCACGCGCAGGCGGTCGAGATGGCCATGATCGAGTACCGCGCGACATCCGACGAGACCCTGCGTGCCGTCGCCTACGACATCGCCACGGCTCAGGCCGGCCAGGCAGGCGAGATGTACGGCTGGCTCGTGAACTGGGGTGTGCCGCAGGCGGCCGACGAGCCGCTCATGTCCTGGATGTCCGAAGACTCCGGTCACGGTCACGGCGGCGGCTCCGACGGGTCGGCGACCGACGCCGAGCTGCGCGAGGCCATGGGCATGGCCACGGACGAGCAGCTCGCCGCGCTGCGCGAGGCCGACGGCACCCAGCAGGACTGTCTGTTCGCCGAGCTGATGATCCGGCACCACACGGGAGCGATCGAGATGGTCGACGCGATCCAGCGGCTGGGCAGCGACGCTCGCGTCGCTCAGGCCGCCCGCGGCATGGCCGAGTCGCAGCAGCGCGAGATCCAGTCGCTGCAGGCCACGCGCGACCGCCTCGGCTGCGGCTGAACCGGCATCCGGCCCAGCCGCAGCCGACGGCGGCTACTTCTGCGATCCCGCCAGCAGCGCCTGCACGAAGTAGCGCTGGAAGGCGAAGAACACGATCAGCGGCACGATCATCGACAGGAACGCTCCCGCCGAGAGCACGTCGATGTTCGACCCGAACTGCCGCAGCTGCGACTGGATCGCCACGGTCAACGGCATCGAATCCGAGTTCGTGAAGATCAGCGCCACGAGCATGTCGTTCCAGGTCCACAGGAACTGGAAGATCGCGAGCGACGCGATCGCCGGCAGGCCCAGCGGCAGGATCACCGTGAAGAAGATGCGCCACTCCCCCGCGCCGTCGATCCGGGCCGCCTCCATGAGCTCGGCCGGGATCTGCGTGAAGAAGTTGCGCAGCAGGAAGATCGCGAACGGCAGGCCGAACGCGGTGTGGAACAGGATGACGCCGAGCACGCTGCCGAAGATGCCCAGCGCGCCGAACAGGCGGGCGAGCGGGATTAGCGCCACCTGCAGCGGCACGGCGAGCAGCACGATCACGACGATCAGCAGCCAGTCGCGGCCGGGGAAGCTCATCCACGCGAAGGCGTAGCCCGCCAGCGCGCCTAACATCACCACGAGCACCGTCGTGGGCACCGCGATCACGATGGTGTTCCACAGCGACCCCGTGATGGCCGGGTTCGACAGCAGGTTCGCGTAGTTCTCGATCGTGATCTCCGCGGGCTTGGTGAACACGGTCCACCATCCCGACGAGGCGTTGTCTCCGGCCGTGCGCAGCGACGTGATGAACAGGCCGATGCTCGGCACGAGCCAGAAGATCGCCACGATCGCGAGCACGATGTTGACGATCGTCGAGCCCAGGGCCGACGCGATCCGCTGTCCCGCGGTCTTCTTCCGGGTGACGATTCCCAGGGATGCCGCCGAGGTCATCGCTTGGCCTCCTCACGGAACCGGCGCACGTTCATGATCATCGACGGCAGCACCAGGATCAGCAGCAGGATGGCGAGCGCCGAGCCGAGGCCCTGGTTCGCGCCACCGCCGAACGACACGGTCCACATCTCGACCGCGATCACGTTCGCCGCCGGTTTGGAGGCGCCGGGCGGGATCACATAGACGAGGTCGAAGATCTTCAGCACGTTGATGATCAGGGTCACGAACACCACGATCAGCACGGGTGCGAGCAGCGGCGCCGTGATGCGGGTGAACACCTGCCACTCGGTCGCCCCGTCCATCCGGGCGGCCTCCTGCAGCGAGCGGTCCATGGCCGACAGTCCGGACGCGATCATGACCATCGCGAAGCCCGCCCAGATCCAGATGTACGACAGGATGATGACCGCGTTGATGAACGACGAGCTCAGCCACGAGACGCCCTGCGCGCCTTCCTCGAAGTTCGAGGCGGGCAGCGCGATCGTATAGCTCTGACCCGACTCGAGACCGTCGATCGTGAACGTTCCGTCGGCGCCCGTCGTCGCGAAGCCATGCACGGATCCATCCGGCCCGACCGCGTCGACCCGCATGTCGGGCAGTCCGCTCTTGCCGTCGCCGATCTCTCCCTGCGTGCCGCCGCCGCCGCGCACCACGTCGAGGAACACCGTGCCGGTGATCTGCGTGTCGGACGCCGAGGGCGCGGGCGCCGCCTCGGCCGCCCCAGCCGGCACATTGTCCTGGCGCACACCCGTGAGCGGGAAGTCCTGCGTCTGGCCCGCCTGGATCTCCTGCTCGCTCGCGATCACGCCGCCGTCGGCGATCACGCCGAACCCGTCGCGCGGCTTGGCCCCGGGATATCCGCCGGTGTCCCCGAACGCGTTCTGCACCCCGGAGATCACGGCGTTCACGACGCCCAGCTGCGGGCTCTCCTGGAACATGCCGCGGAAGATCACGCCCGCCGCGAGCATCGAGATCGCCATCGGCATGAAGATGATCAGTTTGAACGCCGTCTTCCACTTCAGCTTCTCGAGCAGCACCGCGAAGATCAGGCCCAGGATGGTGCACGCGGCCGGCGCGACGATCACCCAGATCACGTTGTTGCGGATCGCGGTGAACGTCGTGTCGTTCGTGAACATCGTCACGTAGTTCTCGAACCCGACGAACTGCCCGTCCTCGCGCCCGAAGAACGACCGGAAGACCGTGTACACGATCGGGTAGAGGACGAACGCGCCGAGCATGATCAGCGCAGGCGCCAGGAACGACGCCGTGATCAGCACCTTGCGCCACGACCCCGGTTCCTTCGGGGCGCGGCGGGGAGCGGGTGCCCGCTCCGCCGCCGCGGGCACGGTGACGGATGTCATGTGCCTGACCCGATCAGTACGCCGACGCGGCGGCGTCCTCGAGCCGCTGCATCGTGCCCTCGACGTCCGAGGGATCCTGGTAGAACGTGATCATCTCCTGCCAGAAGCCCTGACCCTGCGTGCCGCCGAACGCGCTCGGCGTGAGGTCGGACATGTCGAAGCGGAACGTCTCGGCGCCGGTGAGCGACTCCGCGATCTGACGCGAGATGTCGTCCGGGTACAGCGACGTGTCCACGGCGTTGTTGGGCGAGGTGAGGCCACCGTTGGGCACCCAGATCTCGGCCGACTCGGGGCTCGCGAGGAACTGCATCAGCGCGTCCGTGGCCTCGTCGTCGGTGAACGCCACCGCGACGTCGCCGCCGCCGACGACCGACGGCTCCGAGCCGTTGATCGACGGGAACTCGTAGAACAGCGCGTTCTCGCCGACGGTCGAGGTGCCGTCATCCGTGATGTTCCCGGCCACGAAGTCTCCCTCGAAGACCGTGCCGGCCTGCGGGTCGGCTCCGAACACCTCGGTCACGCTCTCGGGGAACGTGCGCTGGTCGCCGCCATCCTGCACGAGATCCGTGCCCCAGAGGGTGGCGAGCACCTCGAGGGCCTCCTGGACCGACGGGTCGGTCCACGGGATCTCGTGGTTGGTCAGCTGGTCGTACTTCTCCGGTCCCGCCGTGCGGAGGTAGACGTTCTCGAACCAGTCGGTCAGCGGCCAGCCCACATCCGCGCCGATCGAGATGCCGGCGTAACCCGAGTCGGTGAGCAGCTGCAGCTGCTCGAGGAAGCCGTCCCAGTCCTCCGGGGGCGTTGCGCCCGCCTCGTCGTAGATGTCGGCGTTGTACCAGACCGTCGACTTGTGGGCGGCCTTGAACCACACGCCGTAGAGCTCATCCTCCACGGTGCCCAGGCCGATCCAGCTCTCGGAGTAGTTCTCCTCGACGAGCGAGCGCGCCTCTTCGCTGAGCGGCTGGATGTCGCCGTTGGTCGCCAGCGACTGCAGCAGCGCCGGCTGCCCGATCACGGCCACGTTCGGCGGGGTGCCGCCCTCGAGCTGACCCTGGATGTACGTGGGCCCGTTGTCGCCGAAGCTCGTGTAGTTGACAGTCGCGCCGGTCGCGTCCTCGAAGGCCTGGAGAACCGCCTCGAAGTTCTCCTGCTCGGCCCCGGACCATGCCGCCACGACGCTGAGCGTCTCGCCCGAGAAGTCGCCCTCGATCTGGACGTCGCCGCCCCCTCCCGTGGCGCCTCCGCCTCCCCCGCCGCCGCCTCCCGAGCATCCGGCCACGGCGACGGCCGTGACCCCCAAGACACCTGCGACGGTGATCATTCGACGTGTGCGATTCGCGAACATGACGGTCCCTTCGTCCTGCACGGGGCCGTATTGACGTGTCCTCACATGGCTTGTCGCACGGCCCTGTGGAGCTGCTGTGGGTTCACTCGGGCGTCACGGTACGCCCGACCAGCGGGAGCAGGCAAGCGGCTTGCCCTCCCCCCGGATGGCCGTGTAATGAAATGCGGACACGACGAAAGCCCCGGGGAATTCCCCGGGGCTTTCGCGCGAAATGAATCCGAATGGATTACTTCAGGGTCACCGAAGCGCCGGCCTCCTCGAGGGCAGCCTTGGCCTTCTCGGCGGTCTCCTTGTTCGCACCCTCGAGCACAGCCTTCGGGGCACCGTCGACGACGGCCTTGGCCTCGCCGAGGCCCAGCGAGGTGAGCTCGCGCACGACCTTGATGACCTGGATCTTCTTGTCGCCGGCGGCCTCGAGGACGACGTCGAACGAGTCCTTCTCCTCGGCCTCCTCGGCGGGCGCGCCACCAGCGGCGCCGGCAGCGGCGGCAACCGCGACGGGGGCGGCGGCGGTGACGTCGAAGGTCTCCTCGAAGGCCTTCACGAACTCGCTGAGCTCGATGAGCGTGAGCTCCTTGAACGCGTCGAGCAGCTCGTCGGTGGTGAGCTTCGCCATGATGTTTCTCCTAGTTAATCGGGGTTTGAGGGGTGCTTCTCAGCGGCCTGCTGTCGGCGACGATGTCACCGATCCAGCGGATGTCAGGCCGCGGTCTCCTGCTTCTCACGCAGCGCCTCGACCGTGCGCACGGTCTTCGACAGCGGTGCCTGGAAGAGGGCGGCAGCCTTCGCCATCGAGGCCTTGAACATCCCGGCCGCCTTGGCGAGCAGGACCTCACGGCTCTCGAGGTCGGCGAGCTTGCCGACCTCTTCGGCGCTCAGGGGCTTGCCATCGAAGTAGCCGCCCTTGATCACCAGAAGAGGGTGTGCCTTGGCGAAGGCGCGCAGACCCTTGGCGACGGCGACCGGGTCACCGTGCACGAAGGCGATGGCCGACGGACCCTTGAGGTCCTCGTCCAGCGCCGTGATCCCCGCGTTGTTCGCGGCGATCTTGGTCAGCGTGTTCTTCACCACGGCGTACTCCGCGTCCTGACGGATGCTGTTGCGCAGCTCCTTGAGCTGGGCAACCGTCAGACCGCGGTACTCGGTCAGCAGGACGGCGCTCGAGTTCTCGAAAGACTTCGTGAGCTCGGCGACCGATGCTTCCTTCTGCGCCATGGCCACTCCTTGATATGAACGTGATCCCCCACGGTGGTGGGGTACCGACCGAGCCCGCCCCTATAACGCAGAAACGCTCCGGCGCAAGCGCACGGAGCGTGGATCCGGAATCCGGATATCGTTCGTGACACCTGCGCGGGCCCCTGCATTGCAGTGCTTCGATCGCTCCGCGCAAGCGCGTCACGATGACCGGCGGTCTTCGGCTTCGTCAACTCTACCACGGGTCGCACCCGCCCCGCGCCGCGCCCCTCGCCCCCTCCCCCCGGCCGAGTGCACACCAATGTGCGTGTGCACTCGACTCCTCAGTGCGCGGGCGGCACCACCCCCTGCTCGCGCAGCCGACGGGCGAATGCTCCGCGCGAGTCGATGTGCGGCCACCCGACGCGCACCAGCGGCCATCCGGTCGCGGCGACGATCTCGGCCTGGCGTTCGCGTTCTGCCGCGAGCACAGCTCCCACCTCGCGCCCCCCGGTCATGGACGGGGCGATGTACTTGTCGACACCGTCGAACTCCACCCAGGTCCGGATCTCCTCGACGCCGACATCGACGAAGAACTCCCGGCCGCTGCCTCCGCGGACGGGAGCCTGCAGCACGAAGTGCCGCCATCCGCACTCCCGCAGTCTCAGACGGGTCACCGATTCCCCTGGCAGCTGCGCACGCCCGTCTGCGAACTCAATGGCGCGGCGTGCCGCCAGCACGCCGCGTACCCCTCGTGCGCTCTCCACCTTGCGCAGCATCCTCGAGCGCCACTCCGCTGCGACTCCGAGGTCATACGCCCTCGCGCCCTCTTCCCAGGCCACAGCACGAAGCGCAGCGTCTGCGACCACCAGAGCACATTCAGCACGCGCCGTGCGCGCCACATCGAAGACCGTGCGCTCGAGCGTCGTCGCGACGATCCCGTCGACCTCGATCAGATCCTCGTCGGGCAGCTCCTCGATGTGGCGTCGCACGACAGCGTTCGAACTCGCCCGACGCGACGGTGGCAGCACGAGGTGGACGCGTTCGAGGTCGACCCCGTACAGCGGCAGCCCATGCAGGACGGCCGCCGACGCGTACCCCACCACGCCACGCTTGAGGCGACTGCTCGCCCACGCTGCGCGCACGCGGGCCAGATGCCGCTCTTCGCCATACAGGCGTGTCCACCCCTCCGTGTCGATGTGCCAGCCACGCCGAACGGACGAGATCTGCCCCGCGCGACGCTTGACGACCACGGCGTACACGCCCTCCTGTCGAGCGAGTTCTGCGGTCGTGGAGGGCCAGGGTGTCTCACGCATGGCAGACAGGATGGCCCCTCGTGCGTGGGCTGAGCAGGCCGGCTCCGCGCAGGGGACTCGAACGGCGCCGATCCCCCCTGTGGACGAGCGCCCGCCAGGCTGCCGTCCAGCCGAGCCCCGCCGTGCACACCAATGTGCGTGTGGTCTCGAGCACTCCCTCACCCCACCCCGCCCCACTGCACACGCACGTTGGTGTGCACTCGAGCGCGCCGCCCCGGGCGGGTTACATGCGGCGAATGGATGAGCCGGGCGGCTTCGTGATGCGCGATCGGCTTCGCGAGACCCGGGGCCATGCTGCGGGGCTGAGGGGACCGCTCTGAAGTGCGGCCGAGTGCACACGCACATTGGTGTGGAGTCGACCGGCGGGCGGCCCGGAGCAGCCCCGGGGCGTCAGTCGGAGAGGGCGAGAGCGCGGAACATGTCGCGCTCGCGGAGACGATCGCGGTTCGACGCGGGAAGGGGCGCCGGGCGCTCGAGGCGGTTGCCGGTCGTGCGCTGGTAGAGCTCGTCGATCAGGCGCGTCGCGAGCCGCACGAGCTGGGCGATCTCGCGGTCGTCGCGCTCGATCCAGGTGCACTTTGGCTCGTCGTGCAGCGGCTGGAAGTCGCGGTGCTCCTCCCACACGAACAGCGTGCGCTCGGCACCGAGCACGTGCTGCTGCCACCAGACCTGCCGCAGATAGCTGCGCGGGATGGACCGCCACGACTTGTTGGTGGTCTTGATCTCGGCGAGCGCGACCCGCCCCTGCGCGTCGACGCCGATGCCGTCCGGCGTGGCGAGGTGGCGCTTCTCGACCACCGCGTGGAACAGCGCACTCGAGGGCTGGATGCCGTGCGTCGCCGCGATCCACGCCGCGATCTCGGGCTCGCGGCGCCGGCCATGGTCGGTGTAGGCGTTGCCCGAGAAGCGCGAGCCCATCAGCTTCTGTTCCGCGGCGCGCGCGATCGAGCGCTCGCTCGCAGTGAGGGAGGCGACATCCGTCGCCGTGATCCCGCGCGCCCGCGCGCGGAGCCAGCCGACCCGATCGCGGGAATCCGCGATGATCCGGGCCTGCAGTTCGGGTGTCACGGATCGACCCTAACCCGCGCCTCCCCCACAGCCGCCCCACTGCTGCCGGATGTCGCGAAAGCCACGCCCGGATGGTTGCTGAATGTCAACGATTCGGCTATAGTTGACGACGCACAACTTTTGCCGCGCGTCGAGGATGCCGCGCTCCGAACGCCTCCTGAACCGCCGAAAGGGTCCGATGACCGACGCCGCAGCTCCCGCACGCATGACGCACCGCCAGGTGCTCGAGGCCATCTCCGGCCTGCTCCTGGCGATGTTCGCCTCCATGATGGCCAACACCATCGTCGGCACCTCGCTGCCGATCATCGTGCCCGACCTCGGCGGCACGCAGACCGACTACACGTGGGTCGTCACGGCCGCGCTGCTGACCACGGCGATCTCGACCCCGATCTGGGGCAAGCTCGCCGACCTCACCAACCGCAAGACGCTCGTGCTCGTGGCGCTGACGTTCTTCCTCGCCGCGAGCGCCGTGGCGGGCTTCGCGACCAGCCCCGGCATGCTGATCGGCGCGCGCGCCTTCCAGGGCATCGGCGCCGGCGGCGTGGCGGCGCTGAGCCAGGTCATCATGGCCGACATCATCAGCCCCCGCGAGCGCGGCAAGTACATGGGACTGTTCGGCGTGGTGATGGGTGTCTCGACCGTGGGCGGTCCCATCATTGGCGGCCTTCTCACCGACACCGTCGGATGGCACTGGAACTTCTTCGTCGGCATCCCGCTGGGACTGATCGCGTTCGCCGTGATCGTGAAGACCCTGAAGCTCGCGCCGCGCGCCAACCGCAAGGTGCGCATCGACTACCTCGGCATCGTGCTGCTCTCGGTGGCCTCGAGCCTGCTGCTCCTCTGGGTCACGAACGTCAAGGACTACGGCTGGGCCAGCACCGAGACCTACACGATGGTGGGCGGCGCGCTCGTCGCCACGGCGCTGTTCATCTGGGTCGAGACCCGCGCGGCCGAGCCGCTCGTGCCGCTCACGCTCTTCCGCAACCGCACCTTCACGCTCGCGGTGCTGGCCTCCATCTCGATCGGCGTCGCGATGTTCGGCACCGCGGTCTATCTGGGTCAGTACTTCCAGATGGCGCGCGGCTTCGACCCCACCGGAGCCGGCCTGATGACCATCCCCATGGCCGCCGGGATGCTGATCTGCTCGACCGTGGTGGGCCAGCTCGTCACACGCTTCGGCGCCTGGAAGCGCTACCTGGTGATCGGCGCGATCGTCATGACCACCGGCAACGCGCTGCTGGCCACGCTCACCGCCGACACGAACCTCGTGCTCGTCGGGGTGTACATGTTCCTGCTCGGCGCCGGCATGGGCATGACGATGCAGAACCTCGTGCTCGTCGTGCAGAACACCGCCAAGCCCGAGGAGATGGGCGTCGCCAGCTCGGGCGTCAACTTCTTCCGCACCATCGGCGGCACCGCGGGCGTCGCGGTGATCGGCGCCGTGCTGGCGTCGAGCATGGCCGACCTGCTCGCCCAGCGGAAGGACGAGCTCATGACGGCGATCATGGGCCTCGGAGCTGAGGGCGCCAAGGTCGCCGAGCAGTTCCAGTCGGGCACGATGCCCATCGCACGCGAGCTGCCGGATGCCGTGCGTGTGATCGTCGAGCAGGTCGCGGCCACCTCGATCGCGCACGCCTTCCTGATCGGCATCCCGCTCGGCGTGCTGAGCCTCATCACGATCGCGTTCCTGCCGAACATCCCGCTGGGCCGCAAGAACAACGCCGAGCGTCTGCGCGAGGCAGCCGCTGCCGATGCAGGCGAGGACATCGTCGACGAGGCGCTCGCACAGGCCGGAGTGCCGGTCGCCTCGACGGGCACCATCCCCGTGGTGCGCGCGCAGGATGACCGCAACGGCACGGACACGGAGCATCGCGCATGACGGCCCCGGCCGACGAGCGCGAGCAGGCCATCCGCGCGGTCGAGGTCGAGTTCTCGGAGCTCGTCACGCACATCCGCCGCATCATCATGCGCAACGCGGAGCGCGTCGCCCCGGGCATGCTCCCCGGCGCGTACAAGGTGTTCACGACGATCGCCGACACCGGTCCCCTGACCGCGTCGGCGATCGCCGAGCGCCTGCTGATCGACAAGGGCCAGCTCAGCCGCACGATCCGCGAGCTCGAGGACCTCGGCCTGATCGTGCGCACGCCCGATCCCTCCGATCGACGCGCGCACCTGCTCGACGCGACGCCCGACGGCCGCCGCCGCCTCGACGAGGCCCGGGCGCCGCAGGAGCACGGCCTGGCGCGTGCCCTCGAGCAGTGGGACGTCGCGGATGTGCGGCGCCTCGCCGATCTGCTGCACGCGCTCGCGAACGAGCAGGTGCCGAGCGCCGGCTGACCACGCACGTCCGGCGGCCCCGCCCGGACGACGGCCCCCGCGCGCACGCCGGCAGGCACGAGCCGTAGCACCGCCGAAACACACGCGTGATGAAGTGCCGCTTGACTGAGAGCACCGGATCGAGCCACGGCGCGATCCCGACGATCGGAAGAGGGGGCGCAGATGAGATTCCGACCGCCGAGGTCCACGTCGACGCGGAGCGCGTCGACCGTCGTGGCACAGCAGGCCGTCACGACGCCGCCCACGCACATGCGTGCGGCACTGTTCGACGAGCCGGGCGATGCCTCGGTGCTGCGCGTCGACAGCGTGCCCGTGCCGGTGCCCGTCATGGACGAGGTGCTGGTGCGCGTGGTCGCGGCCGGGGTCAACCCGATCGACGCGAAGACGCGCTCCGGCGCGGGGGTGACCCCTGCGGTGAGCTCGTACCCGGTCGTTCCCGGCTTCGACTTCTCAGGCGTCGTGGTGGCGTCGCCGTTCGAGGCGCACCCGCTGCCGGCGGGAACGGCCGTGTTCGGCATGGCCGCGGTGCCGCGCGCCTCCGGCGCATACGCCGAGTACGTCGTCGTGCCGTCGAGCGCGGTGGCCGCGAAGCCGGCCTCCCTGTCCCATGCCGAGGCGGCGGGCGTGCCGCTCGCCGCCCTGACGGCGTGGCAGCTCGTGGTGGAGACCGCGCACGCCCACGAGGGTCAGCGCATCCTGATCCATGCCGGCTCCGGGGGCGTCGGACACTTCGCCGTGCAGTTCGCGGCCTACTTCGGCGCCCATGTCACGGCGACCAGCTCCGCAGGCAACGCCCCCTGGCTGCGCGAGCTCGGCGCCCAGGTCGTGATCGATTACACCAGCACGCGATTCGAGGACGTGGTGACCGACGTCGACGTGGTCATCGACCTGGTCGGCAATGTGCATGCCGACACCGGATCGCGATCGCTCACGGTGCTGCGGCCCGGAGGGCTGCTCATCCTGGTGCCGTCGGGCAGCTGGCCCGGGTACGCCGAGGAGGCGGCCGCCGCGGGCGTGCGCGCGACGGCGTTCAAGGTCGTTCCCGACGGCACGGCGCTCGGCACGATCGCGCGACTGCTCGACTCGGGCGCCGTGCAGGTCTACGTCGAGCAGGTGTTCGAGCTCGACGACGTGCAGGCCGCCCACCGCAAGCTCGAGGAGGGCCACACGCGCGGCAAGCTCGTGCTGCGCGTGTCGGAGGGCTGATCCGGGCTCACGCCGGGTCGAGCGCGGCGCGGGCGGCCGCCACGACCGCCTCCCGGATGTCGGCGAGCAGCGGCGAGCGCAGGTTCCACTGCTGCCAGTACAGGGGCACCGAGATGCGCGGCCCGTCGAGCGCCACGAGGCGTCCGGCGTCGAGCGAGGCCTGCGCCTGCAGGGGAGGCAGGAGACCCCAGCCGAAGCCGAGGCGCACCGCGGTGGCGTAGTCCTCGGAGGCGGGCACGTAATGGCGGGGCGGTCGGGACGGATCGACGCCGCGCTCGGTGAGCCACTGGGACTGCAGGTCGTCGCTGCGGTCGTAGTCGACGACCGGGGCCGCCGCCAGCGCGTCCAGGGTCGATCCGGCCGGGAACCAGCGCTCCACGAACGCCGGCGAGGCCACCGGGTGGTAGATCGTCGCGCCCAGCGCCGTCACGACGCATCCGGCGATGGGATCGCGCTGCGATGTGACCGCCGCCGTCACGGTACCCGCCTCGAGCAGCTCGGCCGTGTGGTCCTGGTCGTCGCGATGCAGCTCGAACGACACGTCGTGCGCGTGGATGACCGGGCGCAGGGCGGGCAGGAACCAGGTGGCGAGCGAATCGGAGTTCACCGCGATGGGCACGTGCATGCGCCCCGGACCCTCCAGGCCCAGCTCGACACTCGCGTCGTGGCCGAGCAGCGCGTACTGGCGCGCCAGACGCACCACCACGGCGCCGGCCTCCGTGGCGCGAGCGGGCTTGGCACGCACGACGAGCACGCGCCCGAGCTGCCCTTCGAGCGCCCGCAGCCGCTGGCTCACGGCGGACGGGGTGATGCGCAGCAGCCGGGCGGCACCCTCGAGGCTGCCCTCGTCGACGATGGCCGCGACGGTCGCGGCGAGATCGGGCGCGATCCACATGAAGCGTTCCTTATGCCGAGTGAGAATCTTGAACGTCGCTTTTGATCATTCCATGCGCGTCCGTACCGTCGGAACGTGCTCCCCCTGACGCCCTCCCCCGCGCTCGCCGCGCTTCTGGCCGGTCTCGGCCTGTGCCTGTCGCTGATCATCGCTCCCGGTGCGCAGAACGTCTTCCTGCTGCGTATGGGCATCCAGCGTCGGCACGTGGTCGCGCTGGCGGTCACGTGCCTGGTGAGCGACGCCATCATGATCACGGCCGGCGTGGCGGGCTTCGGCGTCGTGGTGTCGCACCTGCCCTGGATCTTCGAGCTCGTGCGCTGGGCCGGCGTCGCGTTCCTCACGGTCTACGGCCTCTCGGCGGCCTGGCGCGCGGTGCGCCCGAAGGCCGAGGCGATCGTGATCGACCAGCCGACGGACGCACCCCTGGCCGCGAACCCGCCGGCGGGGCACGGCGGCACCGCCACGCTCACGCGACCCGCCCGCGTGGCGGCACCGGCGCGCACGCTGGCGCCGGCCATCCTGTCGTGCCTCGCGATCACCTGGCTGAACCCGCACGCCTACCTCGACACCGTGTTCCTCGTGGGCTCGGTGTCGGCCAGCTACGGCGACATGCGGTGGGCATTCGGCGCGGGCGCAGTGCTGGGCAGCGCCATCTGGTTCGGCCTCATGACCATCGCTGCGCGCTTCGCCGCACGATGGCTGCGGTCGCCGCGATCATGGCGCCTGCTCGACGGTGTCATCGCCGTGGCCATGCTCGCCCTCGCCGCGAGCCTCGCGCTCGGCTGACGCGGCGGTCGCCGCCTCTCCCGCACGCGCGCGCCGCACGACAGGATGAACGCATGAAGCACGTGAGCGTGATCGTCCGGGGGCGGGTGCAGGGGGTGGGCTTCCGCTTCGAGACCCGTGCACAGGCGGAGCGGATGGGCGTGAGCGGCTGGGTCCGCAACAGGGGCGACGGTTCGGTCGAGGCGCTGCTCGAGGGCGAGGACGGAGCGGTCGAGGCGCTGCTGGCGTGGATGGAGCACGGGCCGGCCGGTGCGGCCGTCGACGCAGTCGACTCCGCCCCCGCCGGGCCGTCCGGCGCGACCGGCTTCGAGATCCGCGGCACGAGCTGACATGCCCCAGCCGACACCCGATTTCCGCGATCAGGCACGGCCATCCGGGTACGACGAAGGGGCCCCGCCGTACGGCGAAGCCCCTTCGGATGTCCGACGGATCAGACGAGCGAGTTGACGTCCAGCGGGATGCCGGGGCCGAACGTGGTCGACACGGCGCCCTTCTGGATGTAACGGCCCTTCGAGCTCGACGGCTTGAGGCGCACGACCTCGTCGAGCGCAGCCTGCAGGTTGGCGTCGAGCTGCTCGGCGGTGAACGACGCCTTGCCGACGATGAAGTGCACGTTGGCGTGCTTGTCGACACGGAACTCGATCTTGCCGCCCTTGATCTCCTCCACGGCCTTGGCCGGGTTGGGGGTCACGGTGCCGGTCTTGGGGTTCGGCATCAGACCACGGGGGCCGAGCACCTTACCCAGACGGCCGACCTGGCCCATGAGCTCCGGCACGGCGACGGCCGCGTCGAAGTCGGTCCAGCCGCCGGCGACCTTCTCGATCAGCTCGGCGCCACCGACCTCGTCGGCGCCGGCCGCGATGGCGGCCTCGGCCGCGGGGCCGTTGGCGAAGACGATGACGCGGGCGGTCTTACCGGTGCCGTGCGGCAGCATGACGGTGCCGCGCACCATCTGGTCGGCCTTACGGGGGTCGACCGAGAGCTTCAGCGCGACCTCGACGGTCGAGTCGAACTTCTTCGAGCCGGTCTCCTTGGCGAGAGCGACGGCCTCGCTGGGCGAGTAGAGCTTGCCGGCCTCGAGCTTCTCAGCGGCGGCGGTGTAAGCCTTGGACTTGGTAGCCATTGTCGTGATCCCCCTCAGTCCTCGACCGTGATGCCCATGGAGCGAGCGGTGCCGGCGATGATCTTCGAGGCGGCCTCGAGGTCATTCGCGTTCAGGTCGGGCTGCTTCGTCTTGGCGATCTCGGCGACCTGCTCCTTGGTGAGCTTCGCGACCTTGACCGTGTGCGGCGTGGACGAGCCCTTCGCGACGCCCGCGGCCTTCTTGATGAGCTCGGCGGCCGGCGGGGTCTTCAGCACGAACGTGAAGCTGCGGTCCTCGTAGACGGTGATCTCCACGGGGATGACGTTGCCGCGCTGCGACTCGGTCGCCGCGTTGTACGCCTTGCAGAACTCCATGATGTTGACGCCGTGCTGACCGAGCGCCGGACCGATGGGCGGCGCGGGGTTGGCGGCGCCAGCCTGGATCTGGAGCTTGATGAGCCCCGTCACCTTCTTCTTGGGTGCCATATCTCTTCCTTTCGACGAGCGGGTGCCGGTTGCATCCGCTCTCCCGCACGCCGGATGATCCGGGCGAGCGGTGTGGGATGTGCGCGCAGACAGGGCGCGAACCAATAGATCCTAGCAGAGAACAGCAGAGAGCCGGCCCCGAGGGACCGGCTCTCCGATATCAGCCAGGGTCGCAAGCCCTTGCGAGCGAAGCGACCTCGCAGAGAGAACGTCAGATCATCTTGGTGACCTGGTCGAACGACAGCTCGACCGGGGTCTCGCGCTCGAAGAGCGACACCAGCACCGTGAGCTTGCCGCTCTCGGGCTTGATCTCGCTGATCGTGCCGGGCAGGCCCGCGAACGAGCCCTCCTTGATGGTGATGGTCTCGCCGGCCTCGAAGTCGACCTCGGCAGGCAGCACGCGCGGGGCCGCGGCCTGACCCTTGGGCGCGCCGCCCTTGGCCTGGGCCTGCGCCTCCTTGATCTCGACGAGGGGCTTCAGCATGTTGAAGGCCTCTTCGAAGCGCAACGGGGTGGGGTTGTGGGCGTTGCCCACGAAGCCCGTGACACCCGGGGTGTGGCGCACGACCGACCAGGTGTCCTCGTTGAGCTCCATGCGCACCAGCACGTAGCCGGGAATGCGCACGCGCGTGACCATCTTGCGCTGGCCGTTCTTGATCTCGACGACGTCCTCCATCGGGACCTCGACCTGGTAGATGTCGTCCTCGACCTCGAGCGTCGACTTGCGCTGCTCGATGTTGGCCTTCACCTTGCGCTCGAAGCCCGCGTACGAGTGGATCACGTACCACTTGCCCTCGAGCGAGCGCAGCTCCTGGCGGAACGCCTCGTAGGGGTCGTCCTCGTCCACGGCGCCCTCGGCGTCGTCGCCGTTCACGTCGGGGCCGTCGTAGGGGGTCACCTCGTCGGCCGCCTCGGCCGCGGCCTCCGCCTGCTCGTCCTCGAGGGAGTCCGTCAGCACCTCGGCGGCGGCCTCGACCTCGTTCGTCTCGTCGATGTTCAGTGCGTCGTTCACGATCGCGTCGGCCTCCGGGTCGTCGATCTCGATGTCTTCGTCGTCGCTCACGTCATCCCCGTCGCCGCCGTCGATGTGCATCGCGAGATGCTCGGCCGCGTCGCTGGCGTGCGAGTCGGCGTACAGGACGTTGCCCTCCTGGGCCTCGTCGTCCTCGCTCGACTGCTCTGCGGCCGGCGCCCAGTCGGCGTCGTCGACGTGCTTTTCAGACACTGGCTTCATCTCTTCCGTTTGCGCAGCGGGTGGGCGGTGCGCTCATCCGCGTGCTCCCCTGTCCATCCGAACAGAACGAGCGGTGCCTCAGCAGGTCAGGCGGGGACTCCGAAGACGACCGTCGCGACCCACGAGAAGACGTAGTCGAGACCGTAGACCAGGCCCATCATGACGATCACGAAGCCCAGCACGACCAGGGTGAACTTCAGCAGCTCCGAACGGGTGGGCGTGACCACCTTGCGGAGCTCGGCGATGACCTGGCGGAAGAAGATCACGATCCGCGCGAAGAAGCCGGGCTTCTTCTCGCCGGTCGTGCCTGCCGCGGCGGTCTCGCCGTGAGCTGCGTCCTGGACCATTGGCTGCCTTTCGTGAGTCAGCTGACGCTGACGCGCAGGGCGGACAGGAATCGAACCTGCAACCTGCGGTTTTGGAGACCGCTGCTCTGCCAATTGAGCTACCGCCCTAAGGATCCGTCGGATCCCGGGATCATCCGCTTCTCCACCGAATCCGAACCAGGGCACGGCGAAAGAATGCAGACGACAACTGCACGAACAAGCATACGGCATGCCCTGAGAGCCCGCGAACCGGGGCCCGGCCCGCGCGTGGCGGCACCGGGGCCACGACGAAGCGGCGCCGCGGGGCGAACCCCGCGGCGCCGCCTCAGCGACCGATACGGCTCACGCGTTGGGCAGGAACGTGTACTTCGTCGAGAGGTACTCGTGGATGCCCTCGAAGCCGCCCTCGCGGCCGACGCCCGACTGCTTGACGCCGCCGAAGGGCGCCGCCGCGTTCGAGACCACGCCCGCGTTGAGGCCCATCATGCCGGTCTCGAGACGCTCGATCATCCGGTGGCCGCGCTGCAGGTCCTCCGTGAAGACGTACGAGACCAGGCCGTACTCGGTGTCGTTGGCCAGGGCCACGGCCTCGTCCTCCGTCGAGAACGTGGCGATCGCCAGCACGGGCCCGAAGATCTCCTCGCGCAGGATGGCGCTGCCCGGCTGCACGCCGGTGACGACGGTGGGCTGGTAGAACGTGCCGGGGCCGTCGAGCTTCTCGCCGCCCGTGACGAGCGTCGCGCCGCGCTGCGTGGCGTCGGCGACCAGCTCTGCGGCCTTGTCGACCGCGTCGCCGTCGATGAGCGGGCCGATCTCGACGCCCTCCTCCGTGCCGCGGCCGATCTTCATCTGCTTGACGCGCTCGGTGATCCGGTTCGCGAACTCCTCGGCGACCGACTCGTGCACGATGAAGCGGTTCGCCGCGGTGCACGCCTGGCCGATGTTGCGGAACTTGGCCTGCATGGCGCCCGTGACGGCCTTGTCGAGGTCGGCGTCCTCGAACACGACGAACGGCGCGTTGCCGCCCAGCTCCATCGACACGCGCAGCACGCCCTCGGCGGCCTGCGCGATGAGCTTGCGCCCCACCTCGGTCGACCCCGTGAACGACAGCTTGCGCAGGCGGGGGTCGGCGATGATCGGGGCCGACACGCGGCTCGACGAGGCCGACGTGATGACGTTGACGACGCCCTTGGGCAGGCCGGCCTCGACCAGGAGCTGCGTGAAGAACAGCGTGGTCAGCGGCGTCAGCTGCGGGGGCTTGATGACCACGGTGCAGCCCGCGGCCAGCGCCGGAGCGATCTTGCGCGTGGCCATCGCGAACGGGAAGTTCCACGGCGTGATGAAGAACGACGGGCCCACGGGGCGCTGCGACACGATGATGCGTCCGGTGCCCTCGGGGTTCGAGCCGTAGCGGCCGGCGATGCGCACGGCCTCCTCGCTGAACCAGCGGTTGAACTCGTTGCCGTACGTCACCTCGCCCTTGGCCTCGGACAGCGGCTTGCCCATCTCGATGGTCATCAGCAGGGCCACGTCGTCGGCGCGCTCGCGCACCAGGTCGAACGCGCGGCGCAGGATGTCGCTGCGCACGCGCGGCGGGGTGTTCGCCCACTCCTCCTGCACCGCGACCGCGGCGTCGAGCGCCTTGATGCCGTCCTCGGCCGTCGCGTCGGCGACCTGGGCGATGACGTCGTTCGTGGCGGGGTCGCGCACGTCGAACGTCTTGCCCGACGACGACTCCACCCAATCGCCGCCGATGAACAGGCGGGTCTCCACCTCGGCCAGCAGCGCCTTCTCGCGTTCGTTCACGGTTGTCCTCCGGTTCGGATCGGGGTGGGCGGGCCGCTGTCGCGCTCGTCGACTTCGACGGCGACGGCCCCTCCCTACATCCGCGAGATTACGCCCCACCCATGCCCCGTGTATGTGAGCTGTGATCCATCATCGTCAGGCGAGCATGTGCGGCTGCACATAGTGGCGATTCTCGGACCCCGCGGGCTGACACGCGGTCGCAGCGCGGCGAGACGGACACTACGCTCGTGCGTGTGACCGACCGCGCACCGCTCTCCCGCAAGCTCTCCGCCATCGCCGAGTCCGCCACCCTCAAGGTGGACGCCAAGGCCAAGGCCCTCAAGGCCGAGGGCAAGGACGTGATCTCGTACGCGGCCGGCGAGCCCGACTTCGCGACGCCGCAGTTCGTGGTCGACGCCGCCGCAGAGGCGCTGCGCGATCCGGCGAACTTCCGCTACACCCCGGCGGCCGGCCTGCCCGCGCTGCGCGAGGCGATCGCCGCCAAGACGCTGCGCGACTCCGGGCTCGAGGTCGCGGCGTCGCAGGTGGTCGTCACAAACGGCGGCAAGCAGGCCGTCTACCAGGCGTTCCAGGCCGTCGTGAACCCCGGCGACGAGGTGCTGCTGCCCGCGCCGTACTGGACCACCTACCCCGAGGCCATCCGCCTCGCGGACGGCGTGCCCGTGGAGGTGTTCGCGGGCGCCGACCAGGACTACAAGGTGACGGTCGAGCAGCTCGAGGCCGCCCGCACCGAGCGCACCACCGTGCTCGTCTTCGTGTCGCCGTCCAACCCCACCGGCTCGGTCTACACCCCCGAGGAGACCCGCGCGATCGGCGAGTGGGCCCTCGCGCACGGCATCTGGGTGATCAGCGACGAGATCTACCAGAACCTCGTCTACGAGGGCGCCCGCGCGGTGTCGATCGTCGAGGCCGTGCCCGAGCTGGCGCAGCAGACGCTGCTGCTCAACGGCGTCGCGAAGACCTACGCCATGACCGGATGGCGCGTGGGCTGGATGGTGGGCCCCGCCGACGCGATCAAGCTCGCGGCCAACCTGCAGTCGCATCTCTCGAGCAACGTCAACAACGTCGCGCAGCGCGCGGCTCTCGCGGCTCTGACCGGCTCGCAGGCCGAGGCCGAGCAGATGCGCCTGGCGTTCGACCGCCGACGCACCCTGATCGTGTCGGAGCTGGCGAAGATCCCCGGCGTCGAGGTGCCGAACCCGCTCGGGGCGTTCTACGCCTATCCGGATGTCCGTGGGCTGCTGGGCCGCGAGTGGGCGGGGCGCACCCCGACGACCACCCTGGAACTGGCCGACCTCATCCTCGACGAGGCCGAGGTGGCGGTCGTGCCGGGCGAGGCCTTCGGCCCGAGCGGATACCTGCGCCTGTCGTACGCCCTCGGCGACGACGCCCTGCTCGAGGGCGTGCAGCGCCTGCAGAAGCTGTTCTCGTCTTGAGGCGCGCTCCACGGGCGACCCGCACGCGTTAGCCCGCTCCGCACGCAATCCCTCAGCGCGCTCCGCGCCCGCTCCCACGCGTTCGGTCGCCGCTTCTCGGGCGCCGATTCTCGGGCATTCGTGAAGAGCGCCGGGAATTCGTGAAGAGCGCTTCGCGCGCATCGCGCTGGACCGGGACGTCTCGGTCGGTGCTCGCTCTCCCCCTCCTCCCCTCGCTCACTCCCCCGCCCCTGAGGAAGCCATGGCTCGATCGCTCATCACCGGGACGCCGTGGCGCGTCATCCTGGCGTTCTCCGTGCCGCTGCTGCTCGGCAATGTCGTGCAGCAGGTGTACCAGATCGCCGACACGATCGTGGTCGGCCGCTACCTCGGCGTCGACTCGCTCGCGGCGGTCGGCGCGACGGGCAGCCTGCTGTTCCTGCTGCTCGGGTTCGCGTGGGGCCTCACGAGCGGTTTCGCCATCCCGACCGCCCAGGCATTCGGGGCCCGGGACCACGCGGCGGTGCGACGATCCGTCGCCGCGGGAACGATCCTCACCGCCGTGGTGACGATCGTCATCACCGTGTGCGCGCCGCTGATCGCGGCCCCCGCGCTCGCGCTCATGCAGACGCCCGACGAGCTGATGGCCGAAGCCGCGGTCTTCACCCGCATCAGCTTCCTCGGCGCCGGCGCCATGATGTTCTTCAACTACCTGTCGGCGATCATCCGCGCGATCGGAGACTCGCGCACTCCCCTGATCTTCCTCACCATCTCCTGCGCCCTGAACATCGTGCTGGTCCTCGCCTTCGTCGGGGGCTTCGGCTGGGGCGTCGCCGGCGCCGCCTTCGCCACGGTGCTGGCGCAGAGCCTGTCGGTGCTGATGTGCCTCGAGTACGTGCGGCGGCGGCTGCCGGTGCTGCACGTGACGCGCGACGACTGGCGGGGCGCGCGCGACGAGCTGCGCGAGCACCTGCGCCTGGGCCTGCCGATGGGATTCCAGGCGTCGATCATCGCGATCGGCACGATCACCGTGCAGGTGGCGCTGAACACGCTCGGCACCGAGGCGGTCGCGGCCTACACCACGGCCTCACGCGTCGACAGCCTCGCCATCGCGTTCCTCCAATCCCTCGGGCTCGCGGTGTCGATGTACGCCGCGCAGAACCTCGGAGCACGCCGACCCGACCGCATCCGGCGCGGTGTGGTGCACGCGACCTGGCTGGCGCTCGTCGCGTCGGCGCTACTCGGCGCCTTCATGGTGCTGCTGGGCGCCCCGATCGTCCGCGTCTTCATCGGCGACGGCTCGGACGCGGTCGTCGAGCTCGCCCACGGCATGCTGATCGTGAACGGCGTGGCCTACGCGCTGCTCGGGGTGCTGTTCGTCATCCGCGGCGCTCTGCAGGGCCTCGGGCACACGCTGATCCCGACCGTCACGGGCATCATCGAGCTCGTCATGCGCGCGGGCGCGGCGATCGTCCTGGGCGGTGCGATGGGCTTCATCGGCGTGGCGCTGAGCAACCCTTTGGCGTGGCTCGGCGCGGTGGCGCTGCTGGTGCCGGCCTACGTGCGCGAGTACCGCAGGCTCGGCGGCATGAAGGTGGACCCGATCGAGGTCACCCCCACGACGGCGATCCCGATCATCGGCCCGACCGACGGGTCGATGGTCGTCGACGGCGTCATGACGACCCCGGTCGCCGTGGTGAAACCCGCCCGCATCCGCACGCGCATGCGGCGGCGCGGCGGCCGGCCGCTCGCCTAGAGCTCGACGCCGATCAGCACGGGCTCAGGCATCAGCACGATGCCGAACTCGGCCGCGACACGGCTCTGCACGAAGCGCGCGAGCTGCGCGATCTCGCCGGCAGACGCTCCGCCGCGGTTGGTCAGCGCGAGGGTGTGCTTGGTCGACAGCGTGGCGCGCGACCGCGGCAGGCCGAAGCCCTTGGGGAGCCCCGAGTTCTCGATCAGCCACGCGGCGCTGACCTTGACCAGGGTCGGGGCGGCCGAAGGCGGCGGCACCGAGCCATCCCACTGGTCCAGCGGGATGACCGACACGGCGTCGACCGCGGGCGTCATGGGCCAGCGCGGGCACTCGGCCGGCAGCGTGCTCGCGACCGCGTCGGTCACGATCGGGTTGTTGAAGAACGATCCGGCGCTGTGCGTGTCATGGTCGGCGTCGTTCAGCACCATGCCCTTGCCGGCGCGGATCGACAGCACGGTCTCACGGATCCACGCGACCGACACCTCGGCCTCCGGCCCCAGCGCGAGCGCCGCGCGCAGGCGCGCGTCGGCGACCGGCCGCGGCTCGTGTCCCACGCGCGCCAGCTCGAGCGTGAGCGACAGCACCACGGCCGAGCGCTGCGGCACCGACCCGTAGTGCTGCTTGAGCACAGACGTGCGGGGCCCGAGGCCCAGCTCGCTCGCGGGCACGGTGGAGACGTCGCCCGTCTCCTCATCGATCAGCTCGACCTCGACCAGGGTCTGAACGATCTCCTGGCCGTACGCGCCCACGTTCTGGATAGGGGCGGCGCCCACGGTGCCCGGGATGCCGGACATGGCCTCGATGCCGGAGAGCCCCTGGGACACGCTCCACGCGACGAGCTCGTCCCAGTTCTGCCCGGCCTCGACCCGGATGCGCACGAACCCGTCGCGCGCGCCCGGCACCTCCTCGAAGCCCGACGTGAGGATCCGGATGACCGTGCCCGGGAACGGCTCGTCGCCCGGCAGCAGGTTCGACCCGCCGCCGAGCACGAACCACGGCTCGTCGCCCGCAGCCCAGACCTCGCGCAGCGCGTCGACCAGCTCGTCGCGCGTGCGCGCGTCGACCATGCGATCGGGCGCGGCGCCGACTCGCAGGGTCGTCAGCTCGCTCAGCGGGATCGGCGTGACCTCGCTCATCAGGCCGTCCGGATCCGCACCTGCGCCTTGCCGAGCACCGCGGTGTCGGCGAACGTGACCGTCAGGTCGATGCGCGCGGCGCCGTCGCCGACCTGGCCCACCTTCGCGGTCACGTCCACATCGGCGCCGGCTTCGGGATCGACCACGACCGGCTTGCTGAAGTTCACGCCGTAGTCGAGGATGCGCCCCGGGTCGCCGAGCCACTCGCCGATCGTCGCCACGGCGAGACCCATCGTGAGCATGCCGTGCGCGAGCACGCCCTCGAGCCCCACACGCGCCGCCACGTCATCGCGGTAGTGGATGGGGTTGAAGTCGCCGGATGCCCCCGCGTAGCGCACGAGCGATTCGCGCGTCAGGTGCACGGTGCGCTCGGCCACCACGTCGCCCACCTGGATGGCGGTCAGGTCGCTCATTCGTCGCCTCCGATCAGCAGCACCGACGTTGCGGTGACCACATGCGCGCCCGCCGCGTCGACGATCTCGGTCTCGCTCGTGACCATCGCGCCCGAGCCCATCGCGCGCAGGCCGGTGATGCTCATCCGGCCCGTCAGCTCGTCGCCGGCGACGATCGGCCGCGTCCACCGGAAGCTCTGCTTGGCATGCAGCGTGCGCTCGAGCGCGATGCCCGAGTCGGGCTGGGCGAGCAGCTGCTGCAGCGTCATGTCCTGGATGACCATCGCGAAGGTGGGGGGTGCCACGACGTCGCCGTACCCGAGAGCCCGCGCGGCCTCGGGGTCGTGGTGCTGCGGAGCCTCGGCGAACACGGCGCGCGCGAACTCGCGCACCTTCTCGCGGCCGACCAGGTACGGCGGCGTCGGCGGGAACTCGCGGCCGAGCAGATCAGGGTTCACAGGCACCACTCGATCCTATCGGCGGGGTCGTCTGCCGGCTCGTCTGGGGCGCAGCCACCGAGGGGCTTGGCGTCGGCGCGTAGAATGTCGGCATGGATCAGCGGGTGCCCCTCGGGGCGGAGGAGGTCGTCGGCGCTTCTCGCGCCGGCAGAGGCTGACGCGCCTTCTCCCGTGCCGCGCTCTGCCGGCGCGGGCCTCTCCCGCCGTGCCCGGCGGGTCTCATCCGCTCATCTCACCGAGGACATCCATGCTTCCCCTCTCCGAGCGCGACATCCGCGCATCCTTCATCAACGCGAGCCGGCGCGAGGTCTCTGAGCTCCAGCTGCCCCCGGGCTTCGCCGACCTCGACTGGGACCGGCTCGACTACCTGGGCTGGTCGGACCCGAAGTTCCCACGCCGCGCCTACGTGGTCGTCGAGCTCGACGGCCGACCGGTCGGCATGCTGCTGCAGCAGGCCGAGCAGCGCACCTCGGCCCGCGCGCAGTGCTCGTGGTGCGACGACGTGACACTCGCCAACGACGTGCAGTTCTTCGCGGCGCGCAAGGCCGGCCCGGCAGGCCGCAAGGGCGACACGCTCGGCACCCTGATCTGCGCGAACTTCGGCTGCTCGGCCGCGGTGCGCAAGCTGCCGCCGCTGGCGTACGAGGGCTACGACCGCGAGGCGGCCCGCGACGAGCGCATCCGCCGCCTGGGCGAGCACGTGCGCGCCTTCGCGCGCGAACTCGGCGCCTGAGGCGGCACCTGAGGCCCGGCGGTCACGAAACGCCGTATGCGGTGCCGCCCCTGCGGCGTTTCGTGCCCGCTCGCGCCCGGGATCAGGCCTTCGGCTTGCGGCTGGCCCGGATCGCGCGCTGCGTCATCTGCACCGTGATGACCACAAGGAAGACCACGAACAGGATGTTCGCGACCTGAGGGTCGACCGCGTTGGCGACAATCGCGCCGAGCGGCGTGGTCACGCACGCGGCGATGCCGATCCCCAGCCCGGCGACAAGGTCGACGTTCTTGTGCCGGATGTTGCCGATCGTGCCCGACATGGTGGTGGGGATCATCATCAGCAGCGACGTGCCCTTGGCCACGAGGTCGCTCGCGCCGAACAGCAGGATCAGCACGGGCACCACGACGATGCCGCCGCCCACGCCGATCAGGCCCGACAGGATGCCCGTGATCAGGCCCGTGAGCACCAGGGCGGCGCCCGACCAGAAATGGATCTCGAGCTCGGCGTCGCGCGAGGGGATGATCACGAACAGGCTGATCATCACCACCACGAGGAAGCCTACGAAGAACCAGCGTAGGAACGGCTCCGACAGCCGGTGCAGCAGGCGCGTGCCGATCTGCGCGCCCACGACCGCTCCGGCGGCCAGCAGCAGCGCCGCGAGCCAGTCGACGTCGCCGTGCACGGCGTACGAGATCACACCGACCGCTGCGGTGGGGATGATCGCCGCCGACGAGGTGCCCGACGCGAGCTTCTGCCCGAACGCCGCGAGCATCACGAGCAGCGGCACGATCACCGTGCCCCCGCCCACACCGAACAGCCCCGAGAGGAAGCCGGACAGAAGGCCGATCGCCGCGAACGTGACGATGGCCCGGGGACCGCGAGAGCGCAGCGCGTCGATCATCGGGTCCACGCTATCGCGGCCGGGGGATGCCGCGGCTCTCGTCGGGCGGCACGACGTCCTGGCGGCGCTTCCTCCCCCGAGCGCGCCGCCAGGACGTGTGCCCCGCATCCGCGTTCCCTCCCCGTTCGCGCGGCCGCGGACAGGCCGCTTCAGATCGCGGCCCGGACGGCGTCCCCCGACGCCGTCGTCGTGACGGCGGGTTCCAAAGCCGCCGCGCGAGCGCTCGCCGGCGAGCACTCGAGACAGAGCACCTGGCGCGCCCCGTCGCGCCGGTGCAGCACCACCCAGGGCTCGTCGCGCCGGATGCGGGCGCCGCACGCGTCGCACCGGCGACCACGACGGCACACAAGCCGCAGACCGACCAGCACGACGAGCAGCCCCAGCACGGCGAGTGTCGCGAGCACCACCGCCGACACGCCGGTGCGAGCGAGGGGCCCAGAGTCATCCGGCCCGGCGGCGGGCGCGTCGACATCGCCGTGCATCCGCACGAGCACGTCGAACGACAGCAGGGTCTCACCGCCGCCCGACGCGCGCTCGGTCTCCACTTCGGCGGGAACGGCGAAGCCCACCGTGATGTCGACCTCCGCCCCGCGCGGCACGCGCACCTCCGCGACGACGGGGCGACCGCCGTCGCGCCGCAGCAGGTCGGCGAAGCTCGCGCTCCCCGCGACGCCCGCGGCGTCCCAGAACAGCTCGACGCGCTGGGCGAGGTCGGGGTTCTCGGACGTCGCGGGCAGCTGCTGCGCGAGCGCCAGCGAGATGGCCATCACCGCGTCGGCCGGACCGGCGTTGCCGACGGTCAGCGTGCGGTGCACGCGGTCGCCGGGCGAGGCGATCCTCTCGGCCACGAAGCCGGCCTCGGCCGTCGCGTAGCCGCTGCCCCGCCAGTCGAGGTGCGTCGTGGGGCCGTCCCAGCGCGCGGCGATCGCATCCTCGAGCGCCGGCTCCTGCCCCGTGTCGCCGGTCCCCGGCGCGACCGAGTACCGGCCGCCGTCCACCGCCTCGGCGTCGGCGCCGATCGAACCCGGCACGGTCGGGTCGGCCGCACGGCCGAGCACGGTCGCGCCGGCCGCGCTCATGACGACGAGCGCCGCGATGAGCAGCAGGATGAGCGCCATGAGCCCCGCGATCGCGCGGCCCGCACGCGACAGGCCCGGGCCGCCGCCGCGCACGACGTACGTCGTTCCGCCCGCCGAGACGGCGCTCACGAGAGCACCTCATCGCGGTCGGCACGGCCGGTCGCCGCGGTCTTGGAAGGGGACGCGATCTCGGAAGGGCACGCGATGCCGCTCGGCGCCACGGCGCCAGAGGGAACGCCGAGCAGCATCGCCAGCTCGGTCTCGCGCACCGCGACCTCGCGCTCGCGGATCGCGAGCTCTCGCACCCGCAGCTCGTAGTCGCGATCGCTCGCGACATCCGCCATCTGCGGCTCCGGGCGGGACTGCGTTGCGGCGGCGGGTGCGGCGGTCGTGATGACGCGGGTGCGGGCGGGGCGGATGCTGTCCCACAGCACGAGCAGGCCGATCATGGCCAGCACGCCGATCACGACCGCGGTCTGGTTGTCGGCGACCCAGTTGCGGATCCAGCCGAGCTTCGGCACGCCGTACAGGAACACGCCACGCACCTGCACAGGCGAGACGGGCTCGTCGACGGCGCTGTTCGCGTCGCCCTGCGTGATGAGGCGGCACCCGGTGCCGTCGTCCGCACCCGTCGCATCCGTGAACGTGCCGATGGTCTTGCCGACGACGCGGTGCGTGATGAGAGTGGGGTCGTCGGGCTTCGGAAGGTAGGTGACGATGTCACCGATCGCGACGTCGGCGCAGACATCGGCGACGTCGATGCCCCGGGTGACCACGACGTCTCCCGGTTGCAGGCCCGGCTCCATCGAGCCGGTGAGGACGGTGATGCTCGTACCGCCCATCAGCCGCGGCACGACGAAGATCGCGACGACCAGCACCAGCAGCGCCGCGCCGATCGCGACCGCCGCCGCGTGCCCGGCGATGCGCCACGGCGAGTCGTGCCAGACGACCGGACGGGCGCGGCGGACGTCGTCACGACGCTGCGTTCCGCTGAGCCGGCGAGCTCGGGGGGACATCGGATCTCCGAGAGGGTTCGGGCAGGATCCCGGCGGATCCCGAGGGAGGGGTGAGACGCCAGCCGCGGCGCCGGGAGGGGGTCCCGACGCCGCGGCGCCTGCGGGGGTCTCAGTCGAACTGAGCGCCCGTGTCGCGCACCTGGTCCAACTGCAGCTTCATGGCAGCCAGGGTGTCGACGGTCTGGGCGTCCTCACGGGTGCCCGTGGCGGCGGCGGTCTGATCCGCGTAGGTGCCGTCGGCCCCGACCGTGGCCTTGCCGGCCTCGCCGGCGGCGGCGTCGAACGTGCCGTACACGACGACCGTCACGTCCTCCGTGACCGCGCCCATCGTGTACACCGTCGCCGCGGCCTCACTGCCCGCGGTGGGCGCCTTCGCGATGCCGTCCTCGGCGCCCGCGGCCTGCCCGGCCTGCGGGGCGGACAGGTACAGCAGCGTGCCGTCGGCGGGCAGCGCCGTCTCGGTCACGAGCAGCGTGTCCTGGTTGTAGACCTCGTACGTCCAGGCCATGGAGGCGTTGCCGTCGGTCATCGCGTCGAACCCCGCGATCGACAGCTTGCCGACGAGGTTGTCACCCTCGAGCGTGACGTCTGCCGAGAAGGCCGCGGCGACCTTGTCTCCGGGAACCGCCCGCCACGTCGCGCTGTCGATCGTGTGGCCGGGCTGCGTGCCGTCGGTGCCCGGGATGGTGTCGCCCTCGTCGACGCGATCGGTCGAGACATCGTAGAAGGCGGTGTCCGCGGTCTGCGCCAGGTCGAGGTCGCCGGCGGTGACGTCGCCGCCGGAGAACGCATCGTTCGCGCTCCACAGCGCGAAGGTCGAGCCGCCCGAGAGCAGTGCGACCGCACCGAGCCCGACCCAGATCAGGCCGCGACGACGCTTGCGCTCCTCCGTGACGATGACGGTGGCGCCGTTGGTGTCCATTTCCTCTTCTTCCTTTCATGCCCTCGTGGGCCGATCCGTGTGGTCGCCCGCGTGAGCGGGTGGTCTGCGGGGATCCGCGGGGGCCGCGAGGCTCCGTTCGGACCCGACGGATCAAGCCAACCGCCCGACCCACCGCACACCGGGGGGTTCACGGCACGTGCGTAGGCCGCGGGACCGCGGGTGAGTAGGCAACTGGGCGTGGAGGGGTGCCGAGGCCCGGGACGTGAGTGCCGGCCGCGCCCGCAGCCGCGAGAGGCGCACAGGCGTACAGGCGTACAGGCGTACAGGCGTACAAGCGCACAGGCGCACAGGGGTCCGCGGCGGGGCGCGCCGGGCTGCTGAAGTGCAGCGCAGACGCATGCTCACGCGCGGCACAGACGGATGCGGCCCGGCGACGCGCACACCGGGCCGCACCCTGGGCGCCGCGGCGCCGCGGCGCCGCAACCGGAGGTTCGGCAGCGCGGCGGGCAGCGGGACTAGTCGGCCGCCGCGCTCTCGAGGCCGAAGTGATCGCCCGGCGCCACGTCGGGGCGCAGCGAGGTCACGACGGGGTCGAGCGTCAGGATGACATCGGGCTCTCCCGACGCGTCGGGGTACAGCACGGCCGCCCACCGCGCCGCATCCGAGACGGATGTGCCGTCGACGGCGGTGCCGGATGTCTCCGCCGCGTTCGCGTACTCCCCCACCGAGTCCAGCGTGGGCGGGTACCCGACCGCGGTGATCCACTCCGACAGGGCGCTCGCCTGACGGCCGTCGTCGCCCGTACCGACGGCCGAGGCGGTGTTGCGGTACAGGCCGTCGGGAGGCGCGTTGTAGCCGATCGCGACGCACCAGTCCTGCACGGTCTCGCCGCCGTAGGCGCCGGGCGCCTGGAGCACGTGGCCCGCGCCGTCGTACACCAGCACGTTGCGCCCTCCGGCATCGGCGGGGAGGGCGGGCACCGCCGAGCAGTCGCCGCCCGCAGCCGCGGGGTAGACCCTCATGGTCGAGTACCGCAGCACCGTGCGCTCAGCGGCGTAGCCGTCGTCGAGAGCAATCGTCGTGCCGTCGGCCGCGACCTGCCGGGCGGCCGCGACGTCGAACGCCAGGCCCGTGATGCCCTCTGCGTAGCCGCGCGCCTGGAAGCGCCAGATCACCGGATCGGGTGCGATGCCGGTGTGGCCCAGCACCTCGGCGATCGTCGCGCCGGGGATCCTCACCTCGACCGGGCCGCCGTCGGGCGTGTAGACCGCCGCCTCGGGGTCGGCGGCCGGGTTCGCACCGAACGCCACGCGTCCCATCGCGACCGGCGCCGTCGGCTCGGCGTCGGCGGCCGACCACAGCGCGTGGGCCGCGCTGACGACCCCGCATGCCAACAGACCCGCGACGACGCTCGCGGCCGCGACCCTCGAGACGCAGCGCATCATGCGCCTCCCCCGGGCCCCGCGGAGCCGCCGCGCAGCTGATCGAGCCGCACCGCGAGGTCGCCCGCCGTCCACTCCGGGCGCGCGCTCTCGGGCTCTGCCGTCGGGTCGACCCAGACGTAGTCACCGGCCACTTCGACCGTGACCACGATCGTCCATTCGTCGGTCTCGCCGGCATCGGAGCCAGTGAGCTCCGGCGGCGAGGCGACGGCGCCGAGCGCCGCGTCTCCCACGGCGGGCGCGACCTGCAGCCCATCGGCGTCTTCGACATGGAACGAGGCCCGGATGTCGCCCTCCGCCACCGACGACGTGTCGTCGAAGCGCACGCTGAGGCCGGCTTCGAGGTTCTCGCCCACCAGCGTCGTGGTCACCGGGATGCGGATCTCGACCTCGTCGCCCGGCACGGACAGGTAGTCCGCCGGGGTGGTCTCGAGCGCGCCGGAGGCGGGGTCGGACACGCCGGGTGTGGTCTGCCGCCACGTGGGGGTCCCGACCGAGAACTGCAGGTCGCCGGCGTGCACCGACCCGCCCGCGAGAGGAACGGATGCGCTCCACAGCGCGAGCGTGACCGCACCGGCGACGAGTGCCGTCGCGCTGGCCGCGGCGAGCGCCGCGAAGGCTGTGCTCCGTCGCCGCCCGGACGCCCCGGGGCCCGTCGTCGTGATGTCCATGGTCATACCCCCGTCGTATCTCCGCGGCGCCTACTCAGCGTCGGGGATCGTGCGGGACTGAGTGGTGTCCCCGGGGACGAGGACGGTGCAGGCTGACACCTTGGTGGTCTCGCCCTGGGCGAGCTGAGGGATCGTCGCGATCACGCCGTTCTCGCCGAGGCGCTCGTCGGAGTCGGCGACCGTGATGTCGGTGAGGCGGGTGGCCCAGTCGTCCTGCGACGCGTTCGTCACGGTGTAGACGAAGCACACCGCCTGCCGATCGGTGAGGCGCGAGCCGGTCGGAGCCAGCGTGCCCGTCGCCTCGATCGACTCCGGGCTGGACGGGTCCGCCACGTCGACGTATGCCGTCTTGGTGATGCGGATGGCCGGGTCCGTCGCGTACAGCATCACGTGCACCCGCGGAGCCACCAGACCGTCGTAGTCCGCGTCGTCCGAGGAGACCGCGAAGGACACGGTCGCCTCGGTGCCGGCCGCGACCGCGCCGGCGGCCGCGGTGACGGTCACCTCGCCGGTCTTCGCGCCGCCCGACGCGATCACCGGGCTCGTCTCCGACAGGCTGACAGCAGGCGTCCCGTCGGGCTGGCTCACCGTGGCCGTGAAGATGAGATCGGCGTCGGGCACCGGAGCGCCGCTCCGGGTGCCGAGGGCGAAGGTCTCGCCGTACCGCTCGCCCGCGATGACGTCCATGACGCCCGGCACGGCCACGAGCGGGTTCACGAAGGTCACCGCGTTGTCGGTGTGCGCGGCCGAGGTCTCGTTGCCGAGCCCGCTGAGCGCGATCACCGCGTCGGCGGGCAGCTCGACGGTCACGGTCGCGGAGTCGTCGACCCGGACGACCACGTCCCACTCCATGCCGCCGCTGCCGGCCACCTCGGTCACCGCCCCGACCCGCGGGTTCAGGCGCGCGGCGTCGATCGTGTCGGGCGTGGCCGTCGCGGCGACCACGAAGTCGTCGGCCGTGACGCTGGCCGGGTCGAGCGGCATCGAGCTCGTGAGTGTGAAGTGCAGGTCGCGAGCGAGAGTCGCGTCGTTCTGGGTCGTCGCCTGGTTGAGGGCCACGGCGGGCCGGCAGTCGCCCGTGACGTCCACGAGGCGCGAGTACTGCGACGACTCGAGCTGGGCGAGGCCCTCGACCTGCGTCTGCAGCCGGATGCGACCGCTCACGTCGCCGCTGCTCGGGTCGACCGCCTGCGCGGTGCCGTCGGGCAGCGCGACAGGGCCCACCGGCAGGGGCAGGGCGAGCGTCGCGGCGGTTCCGGTGACCCCCGTCACGCTGCCGAGGAGGATCTCGGCGGTGTCGTCGGCGGTCCAGAACACGTCCAGCGTCACCGGCTCTCCTGGTGCCTTCGAGGTGCTGTCCGTGGCGGTGATCCTCTGCACCTCCACCGTGGCCGTGCACATCGGCATCCCGGCCTGCGCCGGCTCCACGCGCAGCGCGCCGGCCGGAACCGGCCCCTGCGGGACCGAGGCGGCGGAGCTCGGGGCCCAGGTGCGGATGTTCTGGTTGGCGTTGTAGTTCACGATGCCCGAGTAGTTGTCGAGCATGACGCCGGAGTCGCTGTACTCCTCGGCGACGGCCGGCCGCGCCTGCGAGCCCGTGCGGGTGCCGAAGGTGTTGCCCTTGACCGTCACCACCCCGACCTGGAACAGCCGGATGGTGTTGTCGGTGTACCCGTCGAAGTGGTTGTCCTCGATGTACGTCTGCGACGCCGTGGTGCTGTTCGCCATCGCCTGGTCGCCCAGGGCGCCGCCTCGCGCGTAGTAGATCGCGTAGGTCTGACCGCTCGCGGCACGCGAGAACACATTGCGACTGATGCGGGTCTCTCCGGTCAGCCGCCCGCCCAGGGGCAGCATGATGAAGGGGTTCGCCTCGCCCGTGCCCGCGCCCTGGTTGTTCGCGAACGTGCTGTCCGCGATCTGCAGATCCGAGACGCGCACCGACGTGGCGCCCGTCCAGTCCTGCGTGCTGGCGAAGGCGAAGCCGCGCTGGCCCGTCATGTTGCGCACCTCGAGGCCTCGGAAGGCGAGCCCATCGGTGACGTTGTTGCCGTTGAACGGCCAGAAGTTCGTCAGGCGCGCGCGACATCCGGTGCCGTCGCTCGCCGTGCACGTCGTGCCGGATGCCGCATGCACGACCGAGACATCCTCGATCACGATGTCCTCGCGCGCGGTGTACGGCGAACGCGAGTTGAAGGTGAAGATGCCGCCCGATGTCGCCGAGTCGTAGAAGCCCCGGACGTCGTAGCCGCGGACGGTGAGGCCACGCACGCCCTCACGGATGACCATGAACCGCTCCGGGTAGTAGCCCTCGTCGGTGTCGACCACGGCGCCGCCGCCGTCGATCACCACGTCGCGCGCGTCGGGGCCCACGACGATCGACGAGCCGCCCGCGCCGAGCACGCGGTCGGCGTTGAGCAGCTGGATGTCGGGACCGTTGAGATAAAAGGCCGCTGACTCGGGAGCGTCGTCGTAGCTCGCGTCGACGAAGAGGCGATGTCCGAGATCGATCGTCACGGGGGCCGTCACGTTGAAGATGGCCCCCGTGTCCTCGTCGGACACCGCGGAACCGAGCATCCGGTAGAGCTCGACGCCCGTGATGCCGACCATCGAGGTCGTGCCGAGCTCCTCGGAGACGGTGATCGCGACCTCGCCCGCCGGGCGGTTCAGCGCGTTCGACTCCTCGATCGCGGCGCGCAGGGTGCAGTGTCCGCCGAGCCCCAGCAGCTCGACGGTCGCACAGATGCCGTCTCCCGGGTCGGCGTCGGAACCGCCCCACGCCGGCGAGTCCACCACGAGGTCGGTGACGGCCGACGCCGAGCTCGCCACGACCACGGGCACCAGGATCGCCCCGACGAGTGCCGTCGCGGCGACCGCGGCGGTCGCGACTCGGCGGCCGATGCGGTCGCGGAAGAGGTGGCGGATATCCATGTGCGTGCTCCCTGCCCCGCGGGCGCAGGGCGTTCCGGTTCTCGACCCGTTCGGGGCCGGTACCCATCACAACGCCCGCGAGCGTGCACATCCGGAGAGGTCGGGGGCGAGAGTGGCGCACCGCGACGGCGTGAGTAGTCGCGCGGCCCGGGACATGTGGCGCACGCCGCCGCTGAGTGGCGGCGCGACATCGGCTCGCCGCTCAGGCGTCCAGAGCCACCGCCAGCTGCTGTCGACCGTCGATGCGCAGCTTCTGGAACACGCGGTAGAGGTGGTTCTCGACCGTGCGGGTGCTCACGATCAGGCGCTTGGCGATCTCGCCGTTGCTCAGACCCTCGGCGGCGAGCTGCGCGATCTCGCGCTCGCGGGCCGTCAGCGCGCTCTCCTGCAGCAGCGGCCGCACCAGGCCGGGGAACTCGCCGCCGAGCCGCTCGGCATGCTCTCTCACCCGTCGCGCGATCTCGGCCGCCGCACCGTCTCCCGCGCGCGAAGCCAGTGCCGCAGCCGCCACCTGGACGCGGATCGAGAAGCCGTCGAACCCGCGGGACGCCAGCGTCTCCGCCGCCGCGAGCATCGCCGTCGTGTCGGTGTCCGTGAGCGCGTCGGCATACCGCATGAGCACCTGCGCGAGCCCGCCGGGCTCGGCCAGGCGCGCCCACTCGCCCATCCGTTCGGCGCGACCGCGATCCGGATGCAGCTCGAGCGACCGCGCTCCCAGCACCAGCGCGTTCATGACGAACCCGCGCTCGCGCGCCGACGCGGCCGTGTGCCACAGCGCGTCGGCCACCTGCTGCGGCGGGTCGCCGATGCTCAGCCGTGCGTGCGCCCGGCCCTGCTCGGCCGCCATCAGCGGGTAGGGCCCCAGCGTGGGAGCCAGGCGCTCGGCCTGATCGGCGAGCGACGTCGCGGTCACGGACCGGCCGGCCCCGGCGGCGACGCGCCCGGCGGCCACCAGGGCTCCGAGATGGAAATGCGAGTAGCGCAGCGGCGTGTACCCCACCGAGAGCAGCGTGCTGACGTGCTCGCGCAGCCCCTCGTCGTCGCCCCGCAGCACCAGCACGAGCGCCAGCAGGTAGCCGTACGGGATGATGCCCTCCGGGTCGAGGCGGGCGATGCCCTCCTCGAAGCCCTCGCGCGCCTCGTCCTCGGCGGCGTCCAGGTCGCCGGACTCCAGCGTGGCGAGGGCGCGGAACGGGGCCGCGCTCTGCAGCAGGGACGGATCCTCGTCGGCGATCAGATCGAGTTCGTCCCTCGCCGCGCTCGGCCGTCCGAGCACCAGCAGCTGCTCCGCGCGCACGAGCCGTGCCACGCCCTGGACCGCGCCCGCCTCGCCGCCGGTCGGCGCAGCGACGGGGCCGGCCTCGGGGATGCCCTCGAACACGAGCGCGAGGTGGGCGAGACTGACATCCAGGAGGGGCGCCCAGTCACGCACGGCCGCGCGCTCCTCTGCCAGGAAGGCGCGGGCCGCGACCATGCCGTCGGGCTCGGCGGCGAGCGCCAGCGCGCGCCAGACAGCGAGCATGGCGCGGTCCTCGTCGTCGCACGTGGCCGACGGCGTCGACAGCACGTCCAGCACCTCGGTCAGCGGCGCCCCCATGGACATGAGCGACAGAGCGTATGCGATGGCCGACGGCGCATCCTGCCGGCGATCCCATTCCGCCTTGCGCACCAGCGATTCGGCGGTGAGCCGCTCGAACACCATGCGGTTGAGCGTCGCGTCGAGCGAGTGACGGTTCTCCTCGTCCTCGGGAGCGGGCGTTCCAAGCCCGCGCGCGGGCATGAGCGAACGCGGCGTCGACCCGTCGAGGGCGCCGGGAGCGATCTGCGCGTAGCGGCTGTCGTACGGCAGGCGACCCGTGAGCGTGACGTCGATCTCGTCGAGCAGACGCAGGCGCCGTGCGCCCATCCGGTCGCGACGCAGGTGCTCCCCGAGCAACGGCGGGTACACGGTCACGGTGAGTCCGCCCTCGCCGGTGCCGAACGCCAGCAGCCCGCGCTCGTCCAGCGCTTCGACGTCGGCCCAGTCCGCGAGGCGCCGGGCGACAGCCACGTCCACCGACCCCACGAGCGAGAGCTTCGCGAGGGCGTCGAACTGCGAGGAGGTCAAGCCCTGCAGGAGCGATTCGACGACCCCCGCCAGGCGCGTCGACCACATGCTGGCAGCCCCCCGCCAGGTGCCGCCGCGCTCGACGAGCAGCCCCTCACGCAGGGCGTTGTCGACCAGCGCCTCGATGAGCCCGGGAAGCCCGCCCGACTTGGCATGGATGCGCGCTGCGGTCTCCACGGCGACCGGTCCGCGGCAGAGCTGCTCGATCAGCTCCGTCGAGTCGGCGAAGGCCAGCGGCGGCATGACCAGCCGCACCGAGGGCCGCACGTGGGCCGCCAACGAGAACTCGGGGGCACGGCGCGCGATCGACGTGCACGACAGCAGCGGCACCCGTCGGCCGTGCAGAGCCGCCACGATGGCACCACCCGACGTCTCGTCGAGCAGGTCGGCGTCGTCGACCACGACGACGGTGCGCTCCCGCTCGACGGCGCGCCGGATGGCAGCCACCGCGGCCGCGACGGGAGTTCCGGCGCCCTGGCGCGGGTCGAGCAGCCCGGCCACGGCCAGCGCCTCCAGCGGCCGGGCCCGCAGGGCGGGGCCGCCGTGGATCTCCAGCGCCTCCCACCCGGCGCCCACCAGATCTTCCACCACCCCGCGCAGCAGCCTGCTGCGGCCGCTGCCCGGGAGCCCGGCGACCGTCACGCTCACGCCCGAACGCAGGTATCCGGCCGCGTCGTCGCGCACGTCCGGGAACAGGGACTCGGCCATGGCCATCACAGTACCCAGGCGGCCGCCGCTTCGGCGGGGTATCGGCATCGGCGCAGGCACCCGCTCGCACAGGATGCGCCCCAGGGCAAGGGGCTTGAGCGCCACCGGCGGCGCGGCGGAAGGTGGCTGCATCCGGGCGGTGGCGCACGAGCGACCCGCCGCCCGCGAGGCGAACGAGCACGAGGCGAATGACCGCGAGGCGAACAGGAGGTCCCATGAAGGCGATGGTGTACCGCGGCCCGTACAAGGTGCGGGTCGAGGAGAAGGACATGCCGGACATCGAGCACCCCAACGATGCGATCGTGCGGGTCACGCGGGCGGCGATCTGCGGGTCGGATCTGCACCTGTACCACGGCATGATGCCCGACACCCGGGTCGGCACCACGTTCGGGCACGAGTTCATCGGCGTGGTCGAGGCCGTGGGGCCGTCGGTGCAGAACCTGCAGGTCGGCGACCGCGTGATGGTGCCGTTCAACGTCTACTGCGGGTCGTGCTGGTTCTGCTCGCGCGGCCTGTACTCGAACTGCCACAACGTCAACCCGAACGCCACCGCGGTCGGCGGCATCTACGGCTACTCGCACACCTGCGGCGGCTACGACGGCGGTCAGGCCGAATACGTGCGCGTGCCGTTCGCGGATGTCGGTCCCAGCGTCATCCCCGACTGGCTCGACGAGGACGACGCCCTGATGCTGACGGATGCGCTGCCCACCGGATACTTCGGGGCGCAGCTGGGCGACATCGCCGAAGGCGACACCGTGGTGGTGTTCGGCGCGGGCCCCGTCGGCCTGTTCGCCGCGAAGTCGTCGTGGCTGATGGGCGCCGGGCGCGTGATCGTGGTCGACCAGCTGGAGAACCGCCTCGCGAAGGCCCGGGAGTTCGCGCACGCCGAGACCCTCAACTTCGCCGAGCACGACGACGTGGTCGTCGAGCTCAAGAAGCAGACCGACCACCTCGGCGCCGACGTCGTGATCGACGCGGTGGGAGCCGAGGCGGATGGCAACCTCACCCAGCACATCACCGCCGCCAAGCTCAAGCTCCAGGGCGGTTCGCCGGTGGCGCTCAACTGGGCGATCGACGCGGTGCGCAAGGGCGGCAACGTGTCGGTCATGGGCGCCTACGGCCCGATGTTCTCGGCCGTGAAGTTCGGCGACGCGATGAACAAGGGGCTCACGCTGCGCATGAACCAGTGCCCGGTGAAGCGACAGTGGCCGCGGCTGCTCGAGCACATCCGCAACGGCTACATCAAGCCCAGCGAGATCATCACGCATCGGCTGCCGCTCGAGCACATCGCGGAGGGATACCACATGTTCTCGGCGAAGCTCGATGACTGCATCAAGCCCGTGATCGTGCCGGGCGCCGCCTGAGTCGGGGGCGACGGACGCCGACGCAGAGGACAGACAGGACGCAGAGGACAGAGGACGCAGAGGAGACACGACGATGCCGTACACCGCTGAGGACCCGCGACACTGGTCGGCCGACGAGCTTCGGGCGCGCATCCCGGGATGGGGCGCCGACCTGGATCCGGCCGACCGCCCCTCCTACCCCAAGCTCAAGTACGCCCCCGGCGACACCGGCGCCCACTGGGAGCTGCCCGAGCAGCAGCCGGAACTGACGCCGCGCGAGCGGTCGATCGAGCACGCCCGGCTCACGCCCGCGTTCGGCACCGTCGCGCCGCTGCGCGGGCTGTCGGGAGCCGTGCGCCGATTCGCCTATGCGCGGTTCAGCGAGGGCCGGGCTGCCCACTGGCTGCTGCTCATCCTGGGCGACCGGATCGACGCGGTCGAGAGCCACCTCGCGTCGTTCGTGACGGGGCACCCGGACAACCCGAGCACAGAGACGGGCGTGCTGAGCGAGAAGCGCCGCCACGGCATCTCATCGCGCTTCGGCAGCAAGCGCGCCGATGTGAAGCACCACTGGATCGATCCGATCCTCGTCGCGGGCCCGTGGGTGCTCGCGGCGTGGAGCGTGGTCGCGCTGCTCGGCCGGATGATCCGTCGACGCTGACCCGGGCGGCCGTGCGGTCCCGTCATCTGGGCCGCACGGTCAGCCCCTGCGACACGGTGCCGAGCGGGCCCCGCTCGTCATGCAGCACGGTGTGCGTCAGGCCGGCACCATGCGGACCGAACGACACCGCGGTGTCGCACCCGATCCACTCCCCCGCCGGCTGCCTGATCAGGTGCGCCGCCAGATCGAGATTCGGCGAGAACACCTCGTCACCGGATGCGCGCGGCGTGACCCCGTTGGCGAGATCCACCACGCCGAGCAGCCGGGCGGTGGTGCTCACCGGCACGCCGGCGATCAGGTCGCGCTGCGGCCGCAGCCAGAAGGCGGCGCGGCCCGGCTTGTCCTCACGACGCCGGATCGTCACGGAGCGCGCGAAGCCCCCCGGCCAGTGCTCGGACATGCGCCACTCGGGCAGCGACCCCGGAGCAGGGATGGGCGGCAGCGGTGTGCCCGCCAGGCTCGTCGTGTCGTACGCCGCCGTAAGCCACGCACGCGCGATGAGCGCCGGGCGTCCCGCGTGCACCAGCCGCGCCTCGACGAGCTCGATCGTGCGTCCGGGGCGCAGCACGCTGACCTCGACGTCGACCGGCTCAAGCGGGATCGTGCCGAGGATCTCGCAGGAGAACCGCGCGAGGCGCAGGTCGCCATCCCGCCCGGCGCCGCCGCGCGCGGCGCGATCGCGCTCGATCGCGTGCGCAAGCAGCCCCATGCCGGGCGCGACGTGCTGCTCGGCAGGGTTCCAGCCGCCTCCCACGTGCTCGGTCGGGCGGAATCGCGTCGGGGACTCGGGCACGAAGCAGGCGTCGTCGCTCACCCGGTCATTCTGTCAGCGGGGCGCGCGTCCGTGCGTCGGCGGCTGCGTGGGCGGATCGCCGCGTGGTGCCGACGACGCCGGCTACGCCGGTCTCGGGCGCTCGTCATCGTTGTCGCCGTCGCCGCCGAGCCCGAGATCGGCCTCGGAGAGCGCGGCCTCCTCCGTCGCGGTCGCCGCCTCGTCACCGGCGTCGTCGCCCGCGATCGTCGAGAACCCGGCGAAGTCGGTCTCGCCGTGCTCGGCGGCCAGGCGCGAGGCGTCCTGCTGGTCGAGGTGCGCGGCCTCGCCGTCGGGACGGCCGGACGCGTCACTCATCGTCGTCTCCGTAGACCTCGCTCGGCGTGTCCCCGCCATCCGGCAGCGCGGCCGCATTGATGTCGGCGTCCGCCAGCGAGGCGTCGCCGGTCGGCGTATCGGCGCCCATGGTGCCGTCGTTGCCGGTCGGGGCGGCGCTGCCGCCGAGGGTGTCGCCCGCCGAGTGCGGGCCCTCCGGCCCGCTGTCGTCGACGCCGAGATCGTCGTGGATGACGACGTCGTCCTCGAGATCCTCCACGCGTCGCGAGGCCGCTGCGCGCAGGTCGGCGTCGTTCGCGTGGACCGGCCCCTGGTCGTTCGCCCCGCTCTCGGGTGCGGGGGTGCCCGCTGTGCTGTCGCTCATGACCCCACGATGCCCTCGTCGGGACGCGGGATGCAGGGGGTTGCCTGGGTGGGGGCGCCCGCGCTACGCGTTCGTCGTTCCGGCCCGGGTCACCGCGTTGCGCCACACCACGGTCTCGCGCATGCCGCGTTCGGTGTGCCAGCGCACCACGACCACGCGGTCGTTCCATCCCGCGGCGAACGCCTCCACCCGTTCGGCCACACGGTGCGGCCACGAGATCCACGCGCGCACAGACGGATGCTTCTGCTGCCACTCGATCGGCTGCGGCCCCCACGCGTCCGGCGGCAGGGTGCAGGGGGCGATCCCCCCGAGCATCAGGTCGAGCTTCTCATCGGTCACGAGGGTGCTGCCCATCGGTCGGTCGCTCCTGTTCTCCGGCCGAACAGCGATGCTACGACCAGCCGCCGACACCGAGATGGCGACATCGGGCGAAGCCCCACGGCGCCGCGCCGCAACCCCCTCGCCGAGGCGTCACCACGCAGCTAGGAAGGAAATCGACGTGCGACGAGACACGTCTCAGGCGAGAAGATGAGGCGAAGGAGGCAGCATGCCCCACGGTGATGTCGAGACATTCCATGAGGACGGCTCCTGGCACAACCGCGTCGAAGGCGAGAGCGGCACGCTGGGCGGCTCGTTCCGCACGAAGGATCAGGCGGCCCGAGCGGGCAGGGAGCTGGCGCGGGAACGCGGCGTCGAGCACATCCTGCGCGACCTCGACGGGCGGATCGGCGAGCGCAGCACCTACGGTCACGACCCGCGCGACGTGAAGGGCTAGGTGCCTCGGTCGCCCATGGGGGCGCCCAGGATGCAGAACGCCCCCGGCGACTGATCGGACCAGTCTCGGGGGCGTGTCGTTCTGTAGCGGAGGCGGGACTCGAACCCGCGACCTCACGATTATGAGTCGTGCGCTCTCACCAACTGAGCTACTCCGCCGCAAGACATACGCGGACGGATCCGGTGTGTCGAGAGCCCCGAGTCAGGATTGAACTGACGACCCCTTCCTTACCATGGAAGTGCTCTGCCACTGAGCTATCGGGGCGTGCTGCCCGCGCCGGGGCAACCAGACGAGGATATCATCCTCTGGGCCAGGACTCGAACCGAGCCCCCGCCCGCGCGCGTCTCACTCGCCGGCGGTCTCCGGCTCGTCATTGCGGTAGTGCGTGTTGGCGTGCTCCTTGAGCCACGGCATCGGGTCGATGGCCGTTCCGCTCGGAAGTCGCAGCTCGAAGTGCAGGTGCGCGCCGTACGACCGTCCGGTGTTGCCCACGAGACCGATCACATCGCCGACCTCGACATGCTGACCGTTGGTCACACGGACCGAGCCGTCCTGCATGTGCGCGTAGTGGCTCGTGATCATCTGACCGTCGATCACGTGGTCGATGTAGACGTTGTTGCCGTAGGCGCCGTAGGGGCCGATGCGCACGGTGCCGTCGGCGATGGCCTGGATGGGCGCGCCGTTGCCGGGCGTGAAGTCGATGCCCTCGTGCAGGCGGCCCCAGCGCTGACCGAAGGCCGACGACATGCTCGTGCCGAGCACGATGGGCCACTGGATGTCGGCGGTCGGGTCGTTGACGTACACGGCGTTCGCGGTGTTGATGCCGGTCACCGCGGCGATCTCGGCGAACGTGGTGGTCTCGTACTTGCTGGTGCGCTCGATCTGCGCGTTCTGCGCGTCGGCGGGGGCGACGAACGCCTGGATCTGCTCATCGTCCGCGGTCGCAGCGGCCGGCGTGCCGGCGGCGATCGAGACGCCCGCCGCAGCGGCGGCGTCGGTCGTGGCGAGGGCGCTGAACGGCGTGGTCATTCCGACCGCGAGCAGACCCACCACGCCGAACGCGCTGATGGACGCCGCGACGGTCGCCACGCGGCGCACCGTGGGGCGCTTGCGACGAGCGGTGTGGTGCGATCCGGTGCGCGGAGCGGCATCCTGCACGGGGCGCGGCTCGTCGGATGCGAGCGGCGTCTCGCCCGTGAAGTTCAGGGCGCGAGCGGCCTCCACGAAGAGGTCGACGGGCTCCTCGGCGGGCGCGGTGGATGCGGCCGCCTCGATCGCCTCGGCCACCGGCTCGGCGGCGACCGCGATCGGGGCCGTGAGAGTCGAGGGTTCGACGGCCTGATCTGCCACGACCGCCTGCGCCACGGCGACGGCGGGAGCATCCTGCGCCGACTCGCGCTGCTGGGCCGCGGCGTCGTCGCCCTCGAACGAGAGGTGCTCGACCGGGGCCGAGGGCAGGGGAACGGCCGGGACCTCCGCCTGCGGGCTGCGCCGGATGCGCCGCTGAGGGGCGGCGATCGGGGCCGCGACCACGGCTGCAGTGGCGTCGGCGGGGGCCGACTCGGTCTCGGCGAGAAGCTCGGGAAGCGGCTCGGGGGCCTGCATCGCGCTCTGCGCGCCCAGCGCGCGGAGCTGACGGCGCGTCAGCGGCGCCTCGGCTGCAGGGCGCGCGGCTGCGACGCGACGTGAGCGGCGCGTGGGCGCGGGCTCAGCCGGAGGGACGTCGAAGGGCACAGAGAGACTTTCGGGTAGTCACGGGGTTCTCGGGGCGGCTCGCGCGAGAGCGCGTTCCTGCTCGCTACCTGCGTCTCGGGTGACTCAGTAACGATTGGGTAAACACTATCCCGTTCCGCCTGAAAGCGCCATGTGCGATATTCCCGATCTGCGGGACGGACGACCGGCATATATGCCGGACGGGTCAATCGAGGATCGCGGAGCGCAGCCGCTCATACAGCTCAGGCCCCGCGACGACGGCGAGGGAACGCCCGAACGCGTCGGGCTCGAACCACCCCGATCGGCCGCCCGCCTCGTCCACGAGCAGCCGACCGGCCGCGATGTCCCACGGCTGCAGCCCGCGCTCGAAGTAGCCGTCGAGGCGGCCGGCCGCCACGAACGCGAGATCCAGCGACGCCGCGCCGATACGCCGGATGTCACGCGCGAGCGGCATCGCGCGCGTCAGGGTCGCGAGGTCGCCCGCGTGCGTGCGGCTGTCATAGCCCAGGCCGGTGGCGATGAGCGCCCCTGCGGGAGCGTCGGTGTTGACGCGGATCCGCTGCTCGCCCAGCCACGCGCCCTCCCCCGCGGCAGCGCGGAAGGTCTCGCCGAGGGCCGGCGCGTGCACCACGCCGGCGAGCGCGCGCCAGGTGCCCGGATCGGTACCGTCCACGACGGCCGCGATGCTCACGGCATACGACGGCATGCCGAACGCGTAGTTGACCGTTCCGTCGATGGGATCGACGACCCACGTGATCCCCGTCGTGCCCGCGGCGTCCCCCGACTCCTCGCCCAGGAAGCCGTCGTCGGGCCGCGCCGCCGCGAGCCGCTCGCGGATGAGGGCCTCCACCTCACGGTCGGCCTCGGTGACGATGTCGGCGATGGTCGACTTGCTGGCTGCGATCGAGACGCCCTCGCCGCGCCGGCGGCGCGCGAGCTCACCCGCCTCGGTCGCGATCTCGACGGCGATGTGCTGAAGCTCGAGAGGCGACGTCATGCCTTCACGCTACCCGCGCGACGGCGAGCCGCCGGACGCACGCCGACCGGCGCACACGACGAAGGGCGGCCCGCCTGGGCCGCCCTTCGTCTGTGCGTGGCAAGTGAGGGATTCGAACCCCCGAAGCATTACGCGGCTGATTTACAGTCAGCTCCCTTTGGCCGCTCGGGCAACTTGCCATGCGCACCCGCCTGACTTTTCCAGCCAACCGGAGACGCGAGTGTCCATGTTACCCACACCTGGCCGTGCATCGAAATCCACCCGCCACCGGGAGTGGCGATGCGGTCCGGCAGCGCACGCGGGAGGCGTCAGGCGGCCTTCGCGAGCACGCGCTCCACGAACTCGTGCGTGCGGCGCTTCGTGCCGTCGATCTTCATGTCGACGCTGCCGCGATACTCGTTCGGCGCCAGCGGCATCGCGAGCCGCACGTTCTCGTGGCATGAGAGGTCGGCGCAGATGTAGGTGCCGACGCTGTCGCCCTGCTGCCCGGCGTCGCCCGCCTTGCGCGCCGTGAACAGCGCGACCTGATTGCCCGGCTGCATGGTGCGGCAGATGTTGCAGAACGCCGAGCGGGCGCGCGACGTGCTCTCGGCCGCGCGCAGCACCACTCCCGTCACCTCGCCTCCGACCTCGGCCACGATGTACCCCCGGCTCTTGGTGCGCGGGTCGCGCCACGCGAGGAAGTCGAGATGATCCCACTCCGTCAGCAGGAAATCGTGGGGCAGGGCGATGACCGACGCATCGGTCCTCTCAGCATTGACGAACGACTCGCGGAGCTCCGCCTCGGTGAGCGCGCGCATGCAACCTCCCGGATGTCGGATGGAACCGGCGGCGGCCGGACTTCCCCGACGAGTCTACGAAGCCCTGCGGACACCGGGCCTGGCCACAGCGCCCGGCCGCAGTAGGCTGTGCGCCATGGCCGACAGCAGTTTCGACATCGTCAGCAAGGTGGACAAGCAGGAGGCGGACAACGCCCTCAACCAGGCCCGCAAGGAGGTCGAGCAGCGCTACGACTTCAAGGGCACCGGAGCGTCCATCGCGTGGAGCGGCGAGCAGATCCTCATCACCGCGAACAGCGAGGAGCGCGCGAAGGCCGTGCTCGACGTGTTCCAGTCGAAGCTCATCAAGCGCGGCATCTCGCTCAAGAGCCTCGAGACGGGCGAGCCCACGGCGAGCGGCAAGGAGTTCAAGCTCGTCTCCAGCCTGAAGGACGGCATCTCGCAGGAGAACGCCAAGAAGATCGGCAAGATCATCCGCGACGAGGGCCCCAAGGGCGTCAAGTCGCAGGTGCAGGGTGACGAGCTGCGTGTCTCGAGCAAGAGCCGCGACGACCTGCAGGAGGTCATCCGCCTGCTGAAGGCCGCCGACCTCGACATCGACCTGCAGTTCATCAACTACCGCTGAAACAGCCGCCGGATCCGCCGCCGCCTCAGCCGCCGCGCTGATCCGGCTGATTCGACCGAGGGCCCGGGATCCCGACCCCGGGATCATGCCGCTGCGGCGTCCCGAAGGGGCGTCCGCACCGTCGACCGAGACGCCCTGCGCGCGGTCCGGCCGCCGTCCTCCGTGCGGCGCACCCGCGTCATCCGCTCGCCCGATGCCGCGCGATGGGCACGCCGGACCAGATGGGTCAGCACGCCCATCTGCTCCAGCTCGCGCAGCTCGGCGCGCAGCATGGCGGGCGTGGAGCGGCGGCAGGAGGTGCCCACGGCGATCTCCGCGCAGTCGCGCAGCACCGCGGAGAGGGAAACGCCCATGCGGGTGGCGACGTGGGCGAGCGCGCGCACCACGTCGCGAGGAAGAGGGTAGGCGACCACGGTCGCCGCGTCCTTCGGGATGTGCGCGCCGCGCGGAGGAGCCGGAGGCGCCATCCGGGCCACGCGAAGGGCCTGGCTCGCGGTGAGGCCCAGGCGCGCCGCTTCGGCGAGCGCGGCCGCGGCGTCCATCAGAACGTGGCCGATCCTCGTTCCCTGGGAGTCGGCGATGAGAGCGAGGACGGCGAAGCGGTCGGCGGGCAGCCCGACCGTGATGCGGTCGCGGTGTCGGGAAGTCGTCATGCCGACGACGCTACGAGCGGCGGGCGCTGCGATCCGGCGGGGCTGACGCCCTCTGAGCGGAAGCGCCCGGCACGGTAAGTGGCGCCGCCACAGAGCCTGAGTGCTCGGGCCGCTTCACGGGTGCGACGAGTACCGGCCCTCGCAGGGCAGCGGTCCCCGTCGGGAGCGCACAAGGAACACCGGGACACCCCCGATATCCTGCTATCCTTCGGCGGCCTCCCGTACGATGGATACCGATCAGATCGCTGCGGGCGCGATTGGCGTGTGCAGCACGCTCGTCCTCCCCCACCGCCCCCAGCGAGTTCGACGTGGATGGGCAGGAGTTGCATGAGCGGGTTGGCTCCGATCGACAAGGGCAAGCAGCTGCTGGCGGACACCGTCTTCCAGTTCCTGGGCGCCGCCATCATCGACGGGACGTTGGAGCAGGGCGAGCGCATCCGCGACGCGGAGCTCGCCGAGAAGCTGAACGTGTCGCGCATGCCGATCCGCGAGGCTCTGCAGCGTCTCGAGCGCATCGGTCTGGTCGAGATGATGCCGAGCCGGTACACCCGTGTCACGACGGTCACCGACGAGATCGTGCGCTCGTCGCTCGCCTACGCCGGCTACAAGTGCGGCATCGAGATCCACGCGACGCTGCGCGGCATGTCCGACGCGCAGGAGGCCCGTGCGCTCGAGCTGCTCGACGCCATGGAGGCCGCTCTCGGCGACGACGAGGCATCGATCGAGGCTCGGGTCGCGTTCTCGCGTTACATCGCCTCTCTCGCCTCCGAGAACGTGTACAGCCAGCATCTGCACGACCTCGACATCGCGCTCGAGCGCAACCTCCGGCACGTCGGGCCCGTCGTGTCGGACGACGCGTTGCGCGAGAACTACGCCCAGCTGCGCCAGGCGATCCGCGATCGCGACAACGACACCGCAGAGCGCCTGGTGCGGGCCCAGTTCGGCATCTGACCGCAGCGGCCGCTGGATCGCGCCGAGGTCGCCGAGGTCGCCGAGGTCGCCGTCGGCGATGTCACCCTCGCGGCGTCGCCGCCGCGAACCCGCGCGCCCAGCGGTCGAGCCGCGCGTAGGCGTCGCGGCGGACATCCGGCCGCGACAGGAACACGTCGTGCAGGGCACCGTCGATGCGCTCCACGGTGACCGACGCGCCCAGCCGCAGTCCGGCCCTCGCGATGTCGTCGACGTAGAGCACGGTGTCGGAGCGCGTCAGGTCGTCGCTCCAACGGGCCGGCAGCGTGCTGCGGGCCGACAGCAGGATGCACACGGGCGCGGGGATCGCCAGCCCCTTCGACACCGCCGTGTGCCCGGCCAGGATCGCGTCGAGCCATCCGGCATAGGCCGGGAAGCCGCCCGGCGGGCGCCACGATTCGTCGATCGACACCGGGTCGTCCGGATCGGCCGCCTCCTCCTGCGCCCGCGCGTAGAAGCCGTGATCCGTGACGCGGATCTTGTCGAGCGGCCGCAGCCGGGCGCGCAGCTCGACGACGGGCGAGAGGGCCACGCGCGCCACCGCGCTGAGCTGGAACTCCAGCCAGGGACTGTTGAGCACCAGGGCCGCCACCTCACGCGGGTGACGTGACGCCCACAGGCTCAGGACGAGACCGCCCGTCGAATGCCCCAGCAGCACGAGCCGGCGGCCCGTCGATGAGCCGCGGGCCCGCAGCGCGGCACGGATATCGGCGTCGTAGGTCTCGAGGTCGTTGACGTAACCCGGCGTCTGCCACTCGCGCAGGCTGCGCCCGTACTTGCGCAGGTCGAGCGCGAAGAACCGGGCGCCGCGGTCCGTCCAGAATCGGGCCAGGCGGCGGTGGAAGAAGTAGTCCGACCAGCCGTGCACGTAGAGCACGTCGACGTCCTCGAGCAGGCGGCGGCGCATCCAGAACCGGCGCGGCGCTGGCAGGTGCCGCACGACCGTCGCGGCGACGGGCCCTTCCTCGTCCTCGCCCAGCGGCAGCGTGCGCTGCTCGAATCCCTCGCCGAGGACGTCGGGGATCCAGCCGTCTGCCATTCCCTCAGCCTAGTGACGGCCCTCCTCCTCCCCCGCGCTCGCCGGCCTATCTCATGACCGGCGGCGGGTTGGCAAGCGCTGCCGCCCCGGATCCCGTCTCTCCTAGAGTCGTTGCCATGACGTCCGACCACGCCCCCGAGTGGTGGCGCACCGCCGCGATCTACCAGATCTACCCCCGCTCTTTCAGCGACGCCGACGGTGACGGCATGGGCGACCTGCGGGGCGTCACGACCCGGCTCGATGCGTTGCGCGAGCTCGGCGTCGACGCCATCTGGCTGTCGCCCTTCATGACGTCGCCGCAGCGGGACGCGGGCTACGACGTGGCCGACTACTGCGACGTCGACCCGCTCTTCGGCGACCTGGCCGATTTCGACGCGATGCTGGCCGCCGCGCATGAGCGGGGCATCCGCATGATCGTCGACCTGGTGCCCAACCACTCGTCCGACCAGCACCCCTGGTTCCAGGAGGCCCTGAAGGCGGCACCCGGCAGCCGCGAGCGGGCGCGCTACATCTTCCGCGACGGTCAGGGCGAGCACGGCGAGGAGCCCCCGAACAACTGGCAGTCGGTCTTCGGCGGTCCGGCCTGGACGCGCGTCACGGAGGCCGACGGCGACGCCACGGGCCCCAACGGCCCGCAGTGGTACCTGCACCTGTTCGATGCGTCGCAGCCCGACTTCGACTGGGCGAACGAGGAGGTGCGCGAGGAGTTCCGCCGCATCCTGCGCTTCTGGCTCGACCGCGGCGTCGACGGCTTCCGCGTGGATGTGGCGCACGGGCTCGTGAAGCACGACGAGCTGCCCGACTACATGCCGCCCGAGGACTCCGACTCCATGGGCGGCACGGAGCCCGTGCCCTATTGGGGCCAGGAGGGCGTGCATGAGATCTACCGCGACTGGCACCGCGTGCTCGCCGAGTACGACGGCGACCGCGCGCTGTGCGCCGAGGCGTGGATGCCCACCGCGGCCGAGGTCGCGCTGTGGGTGCGCCCCGACGAGATGCACCAGGCGTTCAACTTCCCGTACCTGCAGGCACCGTGGGACGCCGCGCGCCTGCGCGAGGTGATCGAGGAGTCGCTGGAGGCGTTCGGCGGGGTCGGCGCGCCCACGACGTGGGTGCTGTCGAACCACGACGTCGTCCGCCACGCCACACGGCTGGCGCTCGGACCCGGCCATCCCCAGGGTCACGGCGTCGGGCCGAAGACGCCGGGCAAGCCCGACCCCGCCGTGGGACTGCGTCGCGGCCGTGCCGCGACGGCCCTGATGCTCGCGCTGCCCGGCTCGGCGTACCTGTACCAGGGCGAGGAGCTCGGCCTGCCCGAGGTCATCGAGCTTCCCGACGACGCCCGCCAGGATCCCACGTGGTTCCGCACCGGCGGCGAGCGCTACGGTCGCGACGGCTGCCGTGTGCCGATCCCGTGGGAGGCCCACGCGCCGGCGTACGGATTCAACGACACGGGCGCGACGTGGCTGCCGCAGCCGTCGGAATGGGCGGAGCTGGCGCGCGACCAGCAGGAGGGCGACGCCGACTCGACGCTGAACCTGTACAAGACACTGCTGCGCCTGCGGCGGGAGCACGCCCTGGCGTCGGGAGAGCTGTCGTGGATCGACGGACTCCCGCCGCAGACGGTGGCGTTCCGCAATACCGGCGTCACGGTGATCGCGAACCTCGGAGCCGAGCCGGTCGCGCTCCCGGCGGGCCGGCTGCTCGTGGCCAGCACGCCGTTCGACGGCGATGCGCTGCCCGCCGACACCACGGTGTGGATCGCAGAGGACTGACCCACGGTTCACAGCCGACGGCGGGCTGGGGATGCTACGGTCATAGTGCGTTCGCATCTCGAGCGCATCGTCGTGTCTCGACAGGACTTCCGAGTCCAGGGCTCGCCGGATGATCCGGCTGACGACCCGCACATCCTGCCGCGGCGAACGGATCCGGCATCCGCCGAGTTCGCCACCACCGGCCTGCGCTCTTTCGCGCCCGCGCTCCTGCGCGCTTTCGGCCGGACATCCGAAGGAACACACCAGATGACCTCTGCTGACCAGCAGACCCCCTCGTTCGCCGACCTCGGCGTCCCCTCCGTGCTCGTCGACGCGCTCGTCGCGATGGAGCGCCCGACCCCGTTCCCGATCCAGCGCGAGACGCTGCCCTCCACGCTCGCCGGGCGCGACGTGCTCGGCCGCGGCAAGACCGGATCGGGCAAGACGCTCGCGTTCGCGATCCCGCTCGTCGCCCGCCTCGCCGCGGCACGCATCCGCCGCACGCCCGGTGCCCCTGCCGCGCTCGTGCTGGCGCCGACGCGCGAGCTCGCGACCCAGATCACCCGCACGGTCGAGCCCCTGGCCAAGGCCGCGGGCATGAACGTCACCACCGTTTTCGGCGGCGTCTCGCAGAAGCCGCAGGAGGCCGCGTTCGTGAAGGGCGTCGACATCGTCGTGGCCTGCCCCGGCCGCCTCGAGGACCTCATCGGCCAGGGCGTCGTGCGCCTCGACCGCATCGCGGTGACCGTGCTGGATGAGGCCGACCACATGGCCGACCTCGGCTTCCTGCCCGGCGTCACGCGCCTGCTGTCGAAGACCCCGGCCGGGGGCCAGCGGATGTTCTTCTCGGCCACGCTCGATAACGGCGTGGACAAGCTCGTGAAGAAGTTCCTGACCGACCCGGTGAGCCACGCCATCGACTCCGCCGAGTCGCCCGTCGCGGCCATGACGCACCACGTGTTCGAGGCCGCTTCGCCCGAAGCCAAGACCGAGCTCGTGAAGGCGCTCGCATCCGGCACGGCGCGGCGCATCCTGTTCACGCGCACCAAGCACCAGGCCAAGAAGCTCGCCCGTCAGTTGACGGCAGCCGGCATCCCCGCGGTCGACCTGCACGGCAACCTGTCGCAGAACGCGCGCGACCGCAACCTGGCCGACTTCTCGTCGGGCGCCGTGAAGGTGCTCGTGGCGACCGACGTGGCCGCCCGTGGCGTGCACGTCGACGGCATCGACCTCGTCGTGCACGTCGATCCGCCGGCCGAGCACAAGGCGTACCTGCACCGCTCGGGCCGCACGGCGCGCGCCGGCGCGGCGGGCGACGTCGTGACGCTCATGCTGCCCTCGCAGCGCAAGGACACCGAGATCCTGCTGCGCCGGGCGGCGATCCAGGCCAAGCCGCAGGCCGTCACGGTGACCAGCCCCCAGGTCGTGGAGCTGATCGGCGAGGTCGCCGAGCGCGTCGCGCCGCAGGCGGGCGGCCCCGGCGTGGGCAACGCGCCGGCGCCCGGCTCGACCGGCGGCGGCCAGTCGCAGGGTGCCAACGCGCGCCGCAAGCGCGCCGCCCGCGACGAGCGCCAGGGAGGCGGCACGGGCGGCGGTCAGGCCCGCCAGGGCCAGGGCCGCGGTCGCGGCGGTCGCGGCGGGCAGGCCCGCACGTCCGGCGGCTCGGCGCGCACGTCCGGCGGCTCGACCCCGATGTTCAGCACCTCCACGGGCCAGCCGGCGCAGCGCCCCGCGCACGGCGGCTCCGCCACCCCGACGCCCCAGCCGCAGCGCCGCCGCGGGCCGCGCCGCGCCTCGGCCCCGGGCACCGCGCGCTGACGCGACATCCGGCGCACGAGATCACATCCGGCGCGTGAGGCCGCATCCATCCGGGCGTGGCCTCACGCGCCCCATGTGATCCGGACCGGGTGGATGTGATCCGGCGCAGACGGCGAGAGCCCGGCCCCCTCCAGGGACCGGGCTCTCGCGGTGTCAGCGACTCACTCGCCGCGTGAGATCTTCACCATCTCGTCGCGGGGCACGACCTTGACGCGGGCGCGGCCCTCGGGAGCGCCCAGCGCGACCTCGTGCTCGTCCAGGCGGTGCCAGCCCTCGAGGTCGGTCCAGGCGACCCCGCGCTCGGCGAGCAGCGCCGGGATGGCGGCCTCCGACGGATCCTCGGGCTGCCACCACGAGCCCTGGTCGTTGACCAGGTGCTGGATGGTCTCCATGGCGTCGGACTTGGTGTGGCCGATGAGTCCGACCGGGCCGCGCTTGATCCAACCGGTCGCGTACATGCCGGGCATGCGGTCGTTCGAGTCCTGCGCGAGCACCTGACCCTCGTGGTTCGGGATGACGCCGTGCCGCTCGTCGAACGGCACGCCCGGCAGCGGCGATCCGAAGTAGCCCACCGCGCGGTACAGCTGGCCCATGGGCACCTCGCGCAGCTCGCCTGTGCCGACGACGCCGCCCTGGCCATCCGGCTTCGTGCGCTCGTACACCAGCGCGGCCACACGGCCCTCGGCGTCCTTCTTCACCTCGACGGGCTTGGCCCAGAAGTGCAGGTGCAGGCGGCGCGACGCCGTGCCGCCGGCGTTGTTCGCGGAGGGACGCTGACGCCACGACTGCAGCACGCGGTCGATCACCTTGACCTGCTTGTTGGTCTCGATCGCGGCCTTGGACGCCTCGTCGTAGTCGAAGTCCTCGTCGTAGACGACCATGTCGACGTCGCGCAGCTCGCCGAGCTCCCGCAGCTCCAGCGGCGTGAACTTCACCTGGGCGGGACCGCGGCGGCCGAACACGTGCACATCCGTGACGGGCGACGCCTCCAGCACCTCGTACACGTTCTGCGGCACCTCGGTCGGCAGCAGGTCGATCGCATGCTTGGCGAGGATGCGCGAGATGTCGAGCGCGACGTTGCCGTTGCCGATCACCCCGACCGACGGAGCGGTCAGCGGCCACGTGCGCGGCACGTCGGGGTGGCCGTCGAACCAGCTCACGAAGTCGGCCGCGCCGAACGAACCCTCGGCGTCGATGCCGGGAATGTTCAGGTCGGCGTCGCGCACCGCGCCCGTGGCGAAGATCACCGCGTTGTAGTGGCGCTTGAGGTCGTCGAGCGTGATGTCCTCGCCGAAGCGCACGTTGCCGAAGATGCGGATGTCGCCGCGGTCGAGCACCTCGCGCAGCGCACCGATCACGCCCTTGATGCGGGGGTGGTCGGGGGCGACCCCGTAGCGCACGAGCCCGTACGGCGCGGGCAGGTGCTCGAACAGGTCGATCGAGACGTCGAACTGCTTCTCGGCCTTGAGCAGGATGTCCGCGGCGTAGATGCCGGCGGGTCCCGCACCGACGATGGCCAGCCTCAGCTTGGTCATGACTTTCCTTTCAGCCGGTTAGGCCTTTCGTGGATCTTCCCGAGTCTGCCGGGAGATCCTGGGCGGATCCCCTTCCGGCGGGACAGCGGGGAATGCGTCGTCAGCTGCTGCGGCCCGAGAGCGACTCGGCGAAGCGGGTGAGCGCCTCGCGCACGCCGCCGTGTCTCGGACCCTGCGGCAGGGGCGCGAGGGCGTCGATCGCCTCACGCGTCCAGGTGAGCGCGAGCTCGCGCGTGCGCGCGGTGGCCTCGTGGTCGCGCAACTCGGCCAGCGGCGCATCGAGGATCTCCGGATCCTCGCCCTCGCCGATGCGCGCGACCCCGGCGTCGATGCGCTCCGTCAGGGCGCGGGCCCCGGCATCACCCGACCGCGCGAGCAGCAGGTACGGCATGGTGGGCACACCCGCGCGCAGGTCGGTGCCCGGAACCTTGCCCGTCTCCCCCGGGTCGGCCGACAGGTCGATCACGTCGTCGAGCAGCTGGAACGCGACGCCCACCTTCTCGCCGTACTGGCGCAGCGGCTCGTGATACGCGCGGTCGGCGTGCGAGAAGATCGCCCCCGCCTGCACCGAGGCCGCGATGAGCGATCCGGTCTTGTCGGCGAGCACCTGGATGTAGAACTCGATCGGGTCGTCGGACGGCTGCGCGCCGACGGTCTCGTGCATCTGGCCGAGCACCAGGCGCTCGAACGTGTCGGCCTGCAGCGCCATCGCCCGCTCGCCGAGGCGCGCCATGATCTGGCTCGCGCGCGAGAACAGCAGGTCGCCGGTCAGGATGGCGATGCTGTTGCCCCACACGCGGTGCGCGCTCGCGACGCCGCGACGGCGGTCCGCGCCGTCCATGACGTCGTCGTGGTACAGCGAGCCGAGGTGAGTCAGCTCAAGGGCCGTGGCGGCGTCGACCACGTCGGGCACGATGCCGTCGCCCAGCTGCGCCGCGAGCATCGTGAGCATCGGCCGCACGCGCTTGCCGCCGGCCTCGTACAGGTAGCGGCTGGTCGCGTCGACCAGCGAGTCGGTGGAGCGCAGCTCATCCGACAGTCGGCGCTCGACCTGCTCGAGGCCGCCTTCGATCACGCCGATGAGCCGCTTGGCGCCGGGACCCGCGAACATCCGATCGCTCAGGCCGTAACGGCTCGCCATGGAGGGACTGGGGGTCACGCGTCCAGCCTACCGGCGGGCTCGTCGGCAGGATGCGCCGCCGACCCGTCCGCCGCGGCGTCCGCCGGCTTCGTCGCACGGTGCAGCGCGACGATGCCGAAGGTCAGGTCGCGGTACGCGACATCCGTCCATCCGACGTCGCGGATCCAGGATGCGAGCGTGCGCTGATCGGGCCAGTGCCTGATCGACTCGTTGAGGTAGTCGTAGGCCTCCGTGTTGGACGACACCAGGCGGGCCACGCGCGGCAGCACGCGGTCGTTGTAGAAGCGGTAGAGCGATCGGAACGCCGCCACGGGCGGGTGCGAGAACTCGCAGATCACGAGGCGTCCGCCCGGCTTCGTCACGCGCAGCAGCTCGGCCAGCGCCTTCTTGGGCTGCTTGACGTTGCGCAGACCGAACGACATCGTCACGGCGTCGAACTCGGCGTCGCCGAACGGCAGCGCCGTGGCGTCGGCCTCCACGAACTCGAGGTTGCGCACGTCGCCGTGCCGACGGCGGCCCTCGGCGATCATGCCGGGCGAGAAGTCGGCCGCGACCACGGCGGCGCCCGACCGGGCGAGCGAGATCGACGACGCGCCGGTGCCTGCGGCCAGATCCAGGATGCGCTCCCCCGGGCGCGGGGTCACCGCGCGCGTGGTGGCGACGCGCCACAGGCGGTCGTTGCCCACGCTCAGCACCGTGTTCGTGACGTCGTACTTCGCGGCGACCTGGTCGAACATCCCGCTCACGCGATCCGGGTCCTTGCCCAGGTCGGCGCGGTTGGGGGCGGGTCGGTCGTCGCGGGTCACGCGTTCGAGTCTAGGCGGGCCAGCACGGCCAGCCAGCGGTCGGCGGTGGCGTCGTCGAACGGCGCCTCGAACGCTCGCACCCGCGCCTCGAGCTCGTGGGCGGTGGCCTCGAGCATCTCGATCACGCGCGAGGGATAGCCGTAGCGCACGCGATGCTCCTCCCACTCGTCCTCGTCGTCGATGTAGACGCCGCGCTCGTCGAGGCGACGCACGACGTCGAGGTCCATGTCGATCGCGGTGGGCAGGCCGTCGTCGCCCCAGCCGGCATCCCATGCCACGTCGATGTAGACGCGCGTCACCTGCGGGGCGTCGTTGACCGTGAGCACGAAGTCCTGGCGGTCGTGGGGCAGCATCATGACGCTCGTCGAGCGCAGCGTGACGTCGCGCCCGGGACGGAAGCTGCGCGATCCGATCCGCTGCCCGACCCAGTCGCCGTATTCGTCCGCGCCGAGGTACACGCACTCGTGCTGCCAGTGCGGCGACCCGTCCCACTTCCTCCAGCGGAAGGCGAGCGTGGTTCCGGGCACGTGGCGCATCCCTCGACCCTATGCCCGCGCCGCCGTCCGGCTCCTTCTCGACTGCACACCGAAGTGCGTGTGCACTCGGGGCGGGCGGGCAGCCGGCCCCAGTACACACGAACATTGGTGTGCACTCGGGGCGGGCAGGCAGCCGGCCCCAGTACACACGAACATTGGTGTGCACTCGGGGCGGGCAGGCGCCGGGGCGAAGCGCCCGCCGAATTAGACTGGTCGGGTGAGCGATTCCCGCCGTGTCCCGCGTCTGATCGTGGAGACCCGGGAGATCGATCCGGTCGAGGATCCGCTGCTCTGGGCCAGCCCGGCATGGCCCCTCGTCTGGCAGCGGCGGGGAGACATCCTGGTGGGATCCGGCACCGAGGTGCTGCGCATGGATGTCGACGGCCCCGACCGGCTCGAGCGCATCGCGGCCGCATGGCGCGAGATCATGGCGGCCGCGGACGTCGACGACCAGGTGCGCCTGCCCGGCACGGGCCTCGTGGCCTTCGGCGCCTTCGCGTTCGATGACGCCTCCGAGCTGCGCAGCACGCTCACCGTGCCGTCGCTGATCCTGGGCCGGCGCGGCGGGCGATCCTGGCTCACCCGCATCCGCTCTCCCCGCGCGTTCGGCGCCGACGAGGAGCCGTCGCCCACCCCGTACGGGCCGCACTGGTCGGCCACGCTCGGACCGGGCAGGATGGACCCCGCCGCCCATGGCGAGGCCGTGCGCGCTGCGCTCGCGGCGATCGAGGCGGGCGAGGTGAAGAAGGTCGTGATCGCACGCGACATCGCGGGAACCGTGCCGGTCGCCGCCGACCTGCGGCGCCTCGTGCGGGCGCTCGCCAGCGGCTACCCCGACACGTGGACGTTCGCCGTCGAGGGCATCATCGGCGCCAGCCCCGAGACCCTCGTCACCGTGCGCGGCGGCGAGGTCACGGCCCGGGTGCTCGCCGGAACCCGGCCGCGCGGGGCCGATGCCGACGAGGACACCGCGATCATCGCCGAGCTCGCCGCCAACCCCAAGGACGTCGACGAGCACGAGTACGCCGTGCGCTCGGTGGTCGATGCGCTGCGTCCGCACACGTCGGCGCTGGCCGCCGCCGAGCAGCCGTTCACGCTCAAGCTGCCGAACCTCTGGCATCTCGCGACCGACGTCGAGGGCACGCTGTCGAACGGATCGACCGCCCTCGACATGGTGCGCGCGCTGCATCCCACCGCGGCCGTCGCGGGCACCCCGCGCGATGCCGCCATGGCGGCCATCCGGCGCATCGAGCCCTTCGATCGGGGTCGCTACGCGGGCCCGGTCGGATGGATCGACGGCGATGGCGACGGCGAGTGGGCCATCGCCCTGCGCTGCGCGCAGTTCGGCGTGCCCGGCGAGTCGATCGACGGGGGATGGCGCATCGATCCGGACGGCACGCGTGCCGTCACGGCCCACGCCGGCGGGGGCATCGTGGCGGGAAGCGTGCCCGAAGCCGAGCTGCTCGAGACCCGGGTGAAGTTCCGCCCCATCGTCGACAGCCTGAACTGACGCGCGCTCGGCGCCCCTCCCGGCGGGCGCCTCGCCCGGCGGCGCCTCGCCTCGGCGGGCGCCTCGCCCGGGTGGGTGCCCCCGGTCCCAGGCGTCGGCGCCCGCTACAGCTCGTCGAGGAACGACAGGTACGGGTTGCGCATGCGGCCCGCCGGGTCGAGCTCACGGGCGAGCGCGGCGAAGTCGGCGAGCCGCGGCCACACGGCGGCGCGGCCGGCGGCATCCATGGTCGAGAGCTTGCCCCAGTGCGGGCGCGCGGCGAACGGTGCCAGGGCCGCCTCGATCTTCGCCACCACGGCCTCCACCGCGGGCTGGTCCGGCAGCCAGGTGAAATGCAGCCCCACGGCGTCGGTGTCGTACGCCGGGCTCAGCCACAGCCGGTCGGCGCGCATCGACCGGATCTCGGTCACCTGGATGAGTGGCGCGATGTCGTCGGCCAGCTCGCGGACGGCCCGGATCGCCGCCACCGCGTGCCGCCGTGGCACGAGGTGCTCCGACTGCAGCTCCGCGCCGCTGGAGGGCGTGTGGCTGAGGCGGAAGTGCGGCAGCCGGTCGAGCCACCTGCCGGGCTGTCCCAGCTGCGGTGTGCAGGCATCCGGCGACGCGCCCGCCAGCATGTGCAGCGGCTCGGCGGCGGGGGCCGGTTCTCCCGGAATCGCGGGCGCCCGCCCGTCGCGCGACTTGGTCCACACCTGGTCGATGACATCCGGATCGGTCCAGCGCAGGAACAGGCTGACGCTGTACGCGGCGCCCGTCAGCGCGTCGAAGTGCGCCAGCGCGGTCTCGAGCGGCAGCCGTTCGTAGAGCCGCTGGCGCACCTCGAACGACGGCTCGATGTCGAGCGTGACCGACGTCACGATGCCCAGCGCACCCAGCGACACCACCGCCGCGTCGAACTGCGCGTCGCCGCGCCGCAGGGTCAGGATGTCGCCGGTCGCGGTCACCAGCTCGAGCGCCGCGACCGCCGACGACAGGGTGCCGACGGCGTCGCCCGATCCGTGCGTGCCCGTGGCGATGGCGCCGCCGATCGAGATGTGCGGCAGCGACGCCAGGTTCGCCAGTGCCCACCCCGCCGCCTCCAGCTCCCGCGCCAGATGTCCGTAGCGCACGCCCGCGCCGACCGTGACCGTGCGGGCGTCCGGATCGATCGCGGATGCCGCGTCGAGCCCGGCGGTCGAGACGATCGTGCCGTCGGTGTCGGCGATCAGGCTGAACGAGTGTCCCGTGCCGAGCGCGCGCACCGGCCCTGGACCGCGCAGGATGTCGCGCACGTCGTCCACGGTGCGCGGCGTCGCGATGCGGCTCGCGCGGAAACGCACGTTGCCCGCCCAGTTGGTCAGCTCCACGTTGGTCAGCCCCATGTTGGTCAGCCCCCTGTTGGTCAGCCCTATCGGGTATCCTTCCCCTCGCGGGCCAGCGTCTCCCCCGCCGCGCGCAGCCAGCGGTCGGCATCCTGCATCGCGGCCTCGGCCGATCCGGCGAGCGCCGTCAGCGACACGGCCGAGAGGCCGGACGTGTCGGCATCGTCCCCGATGCGCCCGGCGACCAGCGCGACGCGCGCGCCGGCGGCGCGCGCGAGCTCCGCGACATAGCCCGTCGTCTTGCCGGCCGCCGACTGCCGGTCGTACGACCCCTCGCCCGTGACCACGACATCCGCCGCGGCGACCGCATCGCGCAGTCCCGTCAGCTTCGCGATCTCGGCTGCGCCGCCCACGAGGCGGGCGCCCCAGGCGAGCAGCGCGAAACCCGTACCCCCCGCCGCGCCGGCCCCCGGCGCGTCCGGATCCGCCGCGTCCGGATCCGCCGCGTCCGGATCCGCCGCGAGCAGCTTCGCAAGCCGGCTCAGGCCCGCGTCGGCCCGCGCGACGGCGTCCGCGTCGAGCCCCTTCTGCGGCCCGAACACGGCCGCGGCCCCCTGCGTGCCGGTGAGCGGGTTCGTGACGTCGGTCAGCACGAGCACGCCCCCGGCCGGCGCCGGACGCAGGCGCGTCAGGTCGGCCTTGCCCAGCTCGTCGAGCCCGGCGGCGCCGGGAGGCACCGACACGTCGTACGCGTCGGTGAAGCGCGCGCCCAGTGCCGTGAGCGCGCCGATCCCGCCGTCGGTGGAGGCACTGGACCCGATGCCGAGGATCAGCCGCGAGACGCCATGATCCAGCGCGGCGCGGATCGCCTGCCCGAAGCCGAGCGTCGAGGCATCCCGCCCCCGCAGGTCGCCGTGCAGCAGCTCGATGCCGGATGTCGATGCGAGCTCCACGACGCCGGTGCCGCCGGGCGTCGCCTCGTCGGCCGGCAGCAGCAGCCACGTGGCGTCCACGGGAGCACCCGCCGGGCCCGTGACGCGCAGCGGCATCCGGCGCGCATCCGGGAACGCGCCGGCGAACGCCTCCAGCGTGCCCTCCCCGCCATCGGCCATGGGGCGCAGCACGACGTCGGCTCCGGGCTCGACGGCGAGCCAGCCGTCCGCGATCGCGCGTGCCGCGTCGGCGGCCCCGACGGTGCCCTTGAAGCCGTCGGGCGCGATCACGACGCGAGTGCCCACCCGCCCAGCCTAGGCCCGCCCCCGCGGCGGGGTCGTGCTCGGGCGAGACCGCGTCCGGCGACTACAGCGTCGCGCGCAGGCGGGCCTTCTCGGCCTCGACGTCGAAGTCGGCGACCGGCCACTGCGGGTCGATCGACTCCAGGGTCTCGAGCAGCAGGGCCTGCACCGCCAGGCGCGCGTACCACTTGCGGTTCGCCGGCACGACGTACCAGGGCGCGTCGTCCGTCGACGTGCGGCTCAGCGCCACCTGGTACGCCTCCATGTACGCCGGCCACTTGGCGCGCTCGTCGACGTCGCCGGGGTTGTACTTCCAATGCTTGTCGGGCCGCTCGAGACGCTCCATGAGCCGGGCGCCCTGCTCCTCGGGCGAGATGTGCAGCATCACTTTGATGATGCGCGTGCCCGACTCGGCCATCCGGCGCTCGAAGTCGACGATCGCCCCGTAGCGGCGCTCGATCTCCTGCGGGTCGGCGAGCCTGCGCACGCGGCCGATCAGCACGTCCTCGTAGTGCGAGCGGTCGAAGACGCCGATGAGCCCGGGCCCCGGCACGCGCTTCTGCACGCGCCACAGGAAGTCGTGCGCCAGTTCCTCCTCCGTCGGCGCCTTGAACGCCGCGAGCTGGATGCCCTGGGGGTCGACTCCGCCCACGACGTGCCGGATGATGCCGCCCTTGCCCGCCGAGTCCATGGCCTGCAGCACGAGCAGCACCGAGTCCTTCGCGACGCCGCCGCGGCTGGCGGCGTAGAGGCGCTCCTGATACTCGGCGAGCTGGTCCAGGCCCGCGGCGAGGTCGAGCGTGCCGTCGGCCTTGTCGCCGGAGTATCCGGGCGTCGACTCGGGGTCGATGTCGGCGAGCCGGAACCCCCGGTCGACCCGCAGGGCACGCAGGGCGTCTTCGGTCCACTTGGCCTGACTCTTGGCGCTCATGGGCCTTTTCTAGCAGGCCGCCTCCTCCGGGGCGGGCGGATGTCACCGGTCGAGCGGAACCTCGATGATGCGCCGCGCGCCGGGAGCGATCAGCGCCTGGTCGAGCGCCGACCGCGTGGTCACCCGCGTGTGCTCCCACCCGTAGGCCTGAGCGAGCGCCGCGAGATCGACCGCCTGGGGCGTGTACTGCACCCGCGCCATGTCGTCGGGCGACGCCACGCGGGCGACCTCCAGGCCGTCGAAGATCGTGCCGCCGCCGTCGTTGCCCACCACGAGTTGGATGCGCGCCTCGTCCTCCGACACCGGCAGCAGCAGCGCGCCGACGTCGTGCAGCAGCGTCAGGTCTCCGAGCAGGATGCGCGTGACGCCCGGGCGACCGTCCGCCTGGCTCGCCAGCGCGATGCCCAGGCCCGTGGCGATCGTGCCGTCGATGCCCGCGAGGCCGCGGTTGGCGTGCACGGGCACGCGCTTGCCCGGCAGCACCGCATCGGCCACACGGACGAGCCGGGACGACCCGAACACGAGCCGGTCGTGCGGCCACGTCGCCGCCCACACGGCGGCGACGAGCTGCTCGCGGTCGAGCGGACGCCGCACCGCCGCGAGCTCGGCCGCCACGGCGTGGGCGCGTGTGCGCGGCTCGGTCGACGTGAGGCCGTCGAGATCCGGCGCGGGGGCATCCAGGTCCACGGCCTGCGCCGCGGATGCGCGCATCCATTCGCCGAGCCACGTGCGATCCGTCTCGCCCGGCGCGACCGCCACGGCGGCCGCATGCGTGGTGGCGCGGTTCAGGTTGAGCGGCTCCCCCGGCCCCTCGACCGCGATCACCTCGACATCGGCACGCGACAGCAGCGCGGTCACCTCGCGAGACAGCGTCGGATGCCCCCGCACGATCGCACGTTCGACGCGCCCGCCCAGGTCGGGGTCGCGCAGCAGGGCGCGGTAGCCGTGCACGACCTGCCGGCCGAAGCGGGCGCCGCTGACGATCTCGGCGATCAGCGGCCATCCGCCCTCGTGAGCCAGCTGCTCGGCGTCGGCGCCCGCGTCGGCTCCGGCGATCACGACCGTGCGTGGCCCCCGCGCCAGCGGCCGCGGATCGTGCCAGCGGATGCGCCAGTCGCCGGGCACCGCTCGCGTCTCGCCGGCGGTGAACCAGTCGGGCAGCGTGCCCGCGAGCGGCTCGCGGTACGGCAGGTTGAGGTGCCCCACACCCTGCACGGGTCCGCTGGTCACGCGCGCGAACGCCTCAGCGGCAGTGCGCCGGACGCGTGCGAGCTCGCCCGCGGCGCCCTCGGGCACCGGCAGATCGTCGGCGAACAGCGCGTGGGGGAACAGCCCCGGCTGCGTCGTGGTCTGGTTCGCGCCCACGCCGCGCAGCTCGGGCGGCCGGTCGGCGGTGAGCAGCAGCAGCGGAACGCCGGCGTGGAAAGCCTCCAGGGCGGCGGGCAGCAGGTTGGCCACCGCGGTGCCCGACGTGCAGATCACCGCCGCGGGCCGCCGCGTCTCACGGCCGATGCCGAGCGCCGTGAATCCGGCGACGCGCTCGTCGATGCGCACGTGCAGCCGGATGCGCCCGACCCTCTCGAGCGCCGCAGCGGCCAGGGCGAGCGCCTGCGAGCGCGAGCCAGGGCTCACGACCACGTGCCTCACGCCGAGGGCGACGAGCTCGTCGAGCAGCGCGGCTGCCGCCTCGCTCGCGGGCGAGGCCAGCGGCGCGTGCGCGCCGGCGGGCGACGTCACGTCAGAGCGCCCCGCCGCGGCGGCCGCGGGGGTCGTCGTCGGCACCGGGCTCGTCGTCATCCGGCGCCGTCGGCTCGGCCTGGTCCGGGCGGGTGCGCGGGTCGTCGCCTTCGGAGTCGAGACGCGCCAGCTCCTCCTCGAGCAGCCGGATGCGCTCATCCTGATCGCTCGGCGCGCGCAGGGTGCCGAGGAAGTTCGGGTCATCGTCGGGCGCGATCACGCGGCCCGGCGCCTGCGGCCGCGCGCGGCCCAGCACGAACCACAGGATGCCGCCCAGTACGGGGATCAGCACGACGATCGCGATCCAGGCGCCCTTGGAGACGCCGCGGTGGCGCGCGGGAGGCTGCACCGCGCAGTCGACGATGCTGAAGACCCAGAAGACCGCGGCGGCGATGCCGAGGACGATGAGAAGGCGTGCCACCACCTCATCCTAGGCGTGCCGCCTATGCACGGGATGGGCGCCGCCCGCCGGGTGCGCGCTCAGGTCGCGAATCTAGACTCGAGGGGTGAAGAACTCAGCCGGTCTGTCGTTCGTCGTCTATGCGGTGCTGCGCCTCGCGGCGTTCCTGGTGCCCTTCGGGCTGATGATGCTGCTGCCGGCGTTCCACGACCTGTGGTGGCTCGCCGCCGTCTTCGCCGCGCTGATCGGACTGAGCATCTCGGTGCTGTTCCTGCGCCGTCCCCTCGGCGAGGTGTCGCAGTCGCTGGCGGCTCGCCGGGCGGCGGCCGAGACCTCCGGCGCTCCGCGCCCGCGCGCCCAGACCGAGCGCGAGCTCGAGGACCAGCTCGAAGACGAGGCCAACGAGCGCGCCATGCGCGGCGACCAGCCCTGACGCCCCACCCCGCCCGGCTGCACACCAATTTGCGTGTGCACTCGCCTGGACCCCAGAACACACGCGCATTGGTGTGCACTCGGCCGGGCAACCCCAGAACACACCCACATTGGTGTGCACTCGGCTCGGCAACCCCAGAACACACCCACATTGGTGTGCACTCGGCTCGGCAACCCCAGAACACACCCACATTGGTGTGCACTCGGCTCGGCAACCCCAGAACAC
>NZ_JBEOSM010000009.1:0-74966 GCF_040302945.1 Microbacterium sp. NPDC096154 | reverse complement strand
ACACACGCACATTGGTGTGAACTCGGCGGGGCGACCCTCTCCCCGGCGCAGTAGCTCCGCCGAGGGATCAGGCCACGAAGGCCCAGAACAGGAATCCGGCGTATGCGAGGGACGTCAGCGACGTCAGCGCCAGCGCGGTGATCAGCTCGCGCGGGGTGCGGTACGTCCAGACGATCAGGATGGCCGGACCGGCCGCGAGCAGGGCGAGCGACGCGAGCCACGCGACGGGATAGAAGAACGCGAGGTACCAGCTGATCGCGAAGGCGAGCAGCACGAACGCGGTGAACAGCACCTGCGTCCAGCGCCGCCCGATCACCACGCTGAGCGTGCGCTTGCCGACGCGGGCATCCTGCTCGATGTCGCGCAGGTTGTTGGCGAGCAGCACCGCGCAGGCCAGCAGACCCGCCGCGACCGCGCCGAACCACGCCTCCTGCGGCAGCGCCATCGCCTGCACCCAGGTGGTGCCGAGGGTGGCCACGAGGCCGAAGAAGACGAACACGAACACCTCGCCCAGCGCGTTGTACCCGTACGGCCGCTTGCCGCCCGTGTAGAACCACGCCGCGACGATGCACACCAGCCCGACGATCACGAACCACCACTGCTGCGTGCGCACGGTGACCGCAAGGCCGACCAACGCCGCGATCCCGAAGAACGCTATGGCGGCGAGCAGCACCGCGCGCGGCCGCACGCGGCCTGAGGCCGTCAGGCGAGCGGGACCGACGCGGTGGGCGTCGGTGCCGCGGACACCGTCGCTGTAGTCGTTGGCGAAGTTGACGCCGATCTGCAGCGACACCGCGACCGCGAGGCACGCGAGCGCGAGCACCCAGTGGAACACGTCCCCGACGAGGATGGCGGCCCCCGTGCCGATCACCACCGGCGCGACCGCGAGCGGCAGCGTGCGCAGGCGGGCGGCCCCGATCCAGTCGGCGGCCGTCACCGGCCGGGCCGTGGGCGATGCGGCCGTGCGGCCCACGCCGCGCTTGGCCGGATTGCCGCTGATTCCACGCCTGTTCCTGCTCTTCGCCACGAGTCCCGATCCTACGGCCGCCCGCACATCCGGAAGTCCGCCACTTGCATCGTTGGGGTACTGAGCAATATCCTCGTGCTCGTCGCACGGACGCGACGCCGACGCCGCCCCGACCCGAGGGCGGAGATCAAAGGGGATCCGCATGCAGTACTTCCAGCACGGCTACCACCCGGGCGACCCGACCATCGCGCCCGCCGCCGACACGACCTGGACGCCGGGCCTTCCCGACGAGGTCGACGTGCTGATCGTCGGCACGGGCCCGGCCGGTCTGGTGCTCGCGGCGCAGCTCGCGCGCTTCCCCGGCATCCGCACGCGCATCGTCGAGCGCCGCACCGGCCGCCTGCTGCGCGGCCAGGCCGACGGCGTCGCCTGCCGCTCGGTCGAGATGTTCCAGGCATTCGGCGTCGCGCAGAAGCTGCTCGCCGAGTCGTACTGGGTCAACGAGACGATCATGTGGCAGCCCGATCCCGGCAATCGTCAGAACATCGTGCGCACGAGCCGCGTGCAGGATGTCGAGGACGGTCTGAGCGAGATGCCGCACGTCATCATGAACCAGGCACGCGTGCACGACTACCTGCTCGACTCGATGCGGGCGCAGCCGTCGCGGCTCGAGCCCGACTACGGCTGGGCCTTCCAGTCGCTCGAGGTCGACGACGCGGGCGAGTTCCCGGTGGCCGTCACCCTCGCCCACATGGACGGGCAGGGCGAGACCGGCCGCACGCGCACGCTGCGCGCCAAGTACGTGGTCGGCGCCGACGGCGCACGCAGCGGCGTGCGCAAGGCCATCGGCCGCTCGCTCTCGGGCGACGCGGCGAACCACGCGTGGGGCGTCATGGACGTGCTCGCGAACACCGACTTCCCCGACCTGCGCTACAAGACGATGATCCAGTCGGACGGCAAGGGCTCGATCCTGATCATCCCCCGCGAGGGGGGCCGTCTCGCTCGCCTGTACGTCGACCTCGGCACGGTGACCGAGCAGAACCGCGAGAGCCTGCGCGGCATGTCGGCCGAGCAGATCGTCGAGGTCGCGAACGCCGTGATGCACCCGTATTCGCTCGATGTCCGCGAGACCGTGTGGTTCTCGGTCTACGAGGTCGCCCAGCGCATCGCCGACGGCTTCGACGACGCGGCCGGTCGCGGCCGGTCGCCGCGCGTGTTCATCGCGGGCGACGCGTGCCACACCCACAGCGCCAAGGCGGGCCAGGGCATGAACGTGTCGATGCAGGATGCCTACAACCTGGGCTGGAAGCTCGCCGCGGTGCTCGAAGGCCGCTCGCCCGCGTCGCTGCTCGAGACGTACGACGCCGAGCGTCGCCCCATCGCGCAGGAGCTGATCGACTTCGACAAGGAGTGGTCGGCCATGCTCGCCCAGCCCGCCAAGGATCCCGACCACCCGGAGCGCGGCGGCGTCTCGCCGGAGGAGCTCGCGGAGTACTGGACGCGCCAGGGCCGCTACACGGCAGGCGTCGCGGCGCGCTACACGCCGTCGCCCCTCACCGGCACGGCCGAGCACCAGCACCTGGCGGCGGGCTTCGAGATCGGCACGCGGTTCCACTCGTCGCCGGTCGTGCGCGTGGGCGACGGGCGCCTCATGGAGCTCGGCCACACGCACGAGGCCGACGGCCGCTGGCGCCTCTACGCCTTCGCCGACGCGGACGAGTCGAAGCTGCGCGCGCTGTGCGAGTGGCTGGCGACGGATGACGAGTCGCCGGTCGTGCGGTCGCGTCGCGCGGGCGACGACATCGACGCCGTGCTGGACGTGCGGGCCATCCTGCAGGCGCACCTGCACGACATCGACTTCCTCTCGCTCCCCGACATCCTGCGGCCCCACAACGGCGCGCTGGGACTCATCGACTACGAGAAGGCCTTCACCGCCGCGCCGATCGGATCGGCCGTCACCGCGGGTATCGACGTCTTCCGCGACCGCGATGTCGACCGCGCCGCCGGGGCGCTCGTCGTCGTGCGGCCCGACCAGTTCGTGGCGCATGTGCTGCCGCTCGACGCGCACGCGGAGCTCGCGGCGTTCTTCGCCGGCATCCTGACGCCCGCCGCGGAGACGGCGCGCGTCGGCTGAACGGCCGCCCCTCGCGGGTGCGGCAGGATAGCGCCATGACCACGTCGCCCGCGCCGGTCCCCGAGGCGGCCGGCTCCTCCCCCCACCCCGCGGCCTATACGGGTCACCTGCTGCGGCGCGCGCAGCAGGTGCACCTGGCCGCGTGGAACCGCCACGTGTCGCTCGAGTACACGAGCACCCAGTTCGCGGCGCTGTCGATGATCGCCCGGCGGCCGGGGATGTCGCAGGCCGATCTCGGCGCCGAGCTGGATCTCGATCGTTCCACCATCGCCGACCTCGTGCGACGGCTCGTCGCGCGTGAGCTGATCCACCGCGACCTGCATCCGGAGGACCGGCGCCGCAAGGCGCTCGCACTGACGGAGCGGGGCCGCGCGGCCCTCGCCGAGCTGCAGCCCCGCGTGGCGGCCATCGAGCCGCTCGTGACGGGCGGGCTCGACGCCGCGCAGCGCGCGCAGCTGCGAGACCTGCTGGAGGCCGTGCTCGCCGCCGCCGGCGAGAGCGGCCTGCTCTCCGCCGACCGCTGACCCGAACGCGAAGAGGGAGGGACGCCTGTGCGTCCCTCCCTCTTCGGGTCAGCCTTCGGTCAGCCTTTCGGGTCAGCCGAGTGCGCCCGACCCGGCGTCAGCGGCCGAGTTCGCGCAGCGGCGTGCGGAACGTCTCGCGCGAGGTCGCAACCGAGATCGCCGACAGCACGCACGCGATCGAGGTGTAGAGCGCGGCGGGCCACCAGGACGCCCCGGTCGCATCCGACCACGCCTGGATGATCGACGGCGAGAACCCGGTCAGCACCAGCCCCAGCTGCAGGCCGACGGCCATGCCGGTCACGCGGAAGCGGACGTTGAACATCTCGCTGAAGAAGACGGGGTACACCGCGTTCGTGGCACCGAGCGAGAGCGTGATGGTGAGGAAGATGCCCACGTAGATCATCAGCACGTCGGCCGAGCCCACAGCCCAGAAGAACTGCCAGACGGTCACCGCGCCCAGCAGGTTGCCGCCGATCAGCACGGGCTTGCGGCCGATCCTGTCGCTGAGCGCCGCGAACAGCGGCTGCGAGATGAGCGCGGTCGCGTAGCCGAACACCACGGCCCAGAGCATGACCGAGGGGTCGATGCCCACCACGTTCTTGGCGTAGGCCAGGCCCCACACCGGCACGGTCGAGCTGATCACGAGCAGCAGCGCCGCCACGATCACCCGCACCACGTCGCCGGGCTGGTTCTTCAGCACGTCTCCCAGGGGCACCTTGGCGATGTGCCCCTGCTCCTTCTCGGCGACGAAGGCCTCGGGATCGACCAGAGCCCGACGCACGATCACGCCGACGATCACGAGCACGGCGCTCGCCCAGAAGGGCACGCGCCATCCCCAGCTGTAGAGGGCGTCCTCCGGCAGTGCGGCCACGCCCAGGAAGGCGAGGGTGGCCAGGATGTACCCGACCCAGATGCCGTTGACCATCCATGACGTGTAGAGGCCGCGGCGACCCTCCGGGGCGTGCTCCAGCGTCAGCGAGGTGGCGCCCGATGCCTCGCCGCCCACGCTCAGGCCCTGCATGATGCGCAGCAGCACGAGCATGGCCGGGGCCCACAGGCCCACGGTCTGGTACGTCGGCAGGCAGCCGATGAGGAACGTGGCGACGCCCATCACCAGCAGCGTGAGCATCATGATGCTGCGGCGACCGAAGCGGTCGCCGATCCAGCCGGCCAGCACGCCGCCGAGCGGACGGGCGACGTACGCGACGCCGTAGGTGCCGAGCGACAGCAGGAGGCCCGTGGCGCCCTGGTCGGGGAAGAACACCTGGGTGAAGACCAGGGTCGCTGCCGACGCGTAGATGTACATGTCGTAGTACTCGAGGGCTGAGCCGATGAAACCGGCCACCGAGGCTCGTCGGCCATGCGAGGGGACGCCGGTGGCCCGGGTCAGCACCGTCGGATCTTGTGTCGTCATCGACTGCTCCCATTTCGTTGGGGTACACACCATTGTGGGCGCTGGCCAAGATAGCAGAATTCAGACGCCCATGCCCACCGGCACGGGACATCGCCGCGCACGAAGTCGGCACAACCCCTGGGATGCCGCGTCGCGAAAGGGCATGCTCGACGAAGGAGGATGCATGAGTTCCCGTCGCTTCGGCCCCCTGGCGCTGGGCGTGTCTGTCGCCGCACTTCTCGCGGCGTGCGCGCCTGCGACCGACGAGCCCGCCACGCCGACGGCCTCGGCTCCGACGGCGCCGACACCGGAGTCGACGACCGAGGCGTCGCGCATCCCGTCGGCGTCGGCGAGCGCGGCGCCGTCCCCGACCGCCCCGCACGACGTGGCGATCGGCCTCGATGCGCCGTGGTCCGTCGCGATCGACGGCGATGCCATCCTGATCAGCGAACGCGACTCGGGGCGCATCCTGCAGCTGCTCCCCGACGGATCGACGCGCGAGGCGGGCGTCGTCGCCGACGTCGTGCACGGCGGCGAGGGCGGGCTGCTGGGTCTCGCGTTCGACGACGCGGACCGGCTCTACGCGTACTCCACAGGGCCGGATGGCAACCGCATCCAGCGGTTCGCGATCGCGGGCGCACCCGAGGCCCTGCAGCTCGGCGAGCCCGAGACGATCCTCGACGGGCTCCCGGCGGGCTCCCGCCACAACGGCGGCCGCATCGCGTTCGGCCCCGATGGCATGCTCTATGCCGCCGTGGGCGACGCCGGCGATCCCTCGCTCGCGCAGGATCCGTCGTCGCTCGGCGGCAAGATCCTGCGCATGACGCCGGATGGGCGGCCGACTGTCGGCAACCCGGATGACCAGTCGCTCGTCTACTCGTCCGGCCACCGCAACGTCCAGGGACTGGCGTGGGCCGCCGACGGCACGATGTTCGCGACGGAGTTCGGTCAGGACGCGTGGGACGAGCTGAACCGCATCACGGCGGGCGGGAACTACGGCTGGCCCACGGTCGAGGGGGCCGGCGGCGAGGGCCGCGGCTTCGTCGACCCGCTGCGACAGTGGCCGACCGCCGAGGCGAGCCCGAGCGGCATGGCGATCGTCGACGGCGTCATCCTGATCGCGAACCTCCGCGGCGAGCGCCTGCGCGCTCTCACGGTCGCGGCGCCCGAGCACGGCGCCGACCTCCACGCCGGAGAGTTCGGCCGCCTCCGCGATGTGGTCGTGACGCCGGACGGGGGCATCTGGATCGTGACCGGCAACACCGACGGCCGCGGCACCCCCCGCCCGGGCGACGACCGCATCGTCCGCATCGACCTGCCCGCCGGCTGACCCGACCGCCCCGAGCCTCGACACCACGCAGGAACGCTCGGCGCCTGCCGCGTGACGGTGCGACCTCGGCGCCCCGACGAGCACCGCCCGCAGGCCGGCAGCGCGCAGCCCCGACGCGCTCAGCGCTCGGTGCTACGCGCGCCCTTCGGCAGCCAGGCGCGTCAGCGCCCGGCGGTCGGGCTTGCCCGAGGTCAGGCGGGGCAGCTCGTCGAGCAGCAGGATGCGCGCCGGCCGCGCGGGCTTGCCGATCCGCGCGGCCACGGCCGCGCGGGCCGCGGCGAGCGCGGCCTCGGGGTCGGCCACATCGGCGCGGGGCGCGACGAGCACCGGCGCCTCGCCCCAGCGCTCGTGGGGCGCTCCCACCACGACGGCCCCGGCGAGGCCGGCGACCTCGCGCACGACGCGCTCGACGCGGTCGAGCGAGACGTTGACGCCGCCGGACACGATCACGTTGTCGATGCGGCCCGTCACACGCACGAGGCCGCCCGCGACCTCGCCGGCGTCGCCGGTGCGGTACCACCGGGCGCCGGCGGCGTCTCGCACGAACACCCGATCCGTCAGAGGGTCATCCCCCAGGTAGCCGTCGGCCAGTGTGGGGCCCGCGATGCGCAGCTCGCCGTCGACCGTCGCCACGCGCACGCCGTCGAGGGGCACTCCGTCGTACACGCAGCCGCCCGCCGTCTCGCTGGAGCCGTACGTGCGCACCACCTGCGCGCCTAGCGCGGCGGCGCGTTCGCGCAGCGCGACAGGCAGCGACTGCCCGCCCACCAGGATGGCCTCGAACGACGCGAGCGCGCGCCGCACGTCCGCATCCTGATCCGCCGCCTCGACGAGGGTCTGCAGCTGCGCGGGCACCAGCGACGTGTAGGTCGGCACGCGCTCGCCGCCGCGCGACGAGTGCATGCCCGAGACGACATGCGCGAACGCCCGCGGTGTGAAGCGCCCCGACAGGATCGCGGGCTCGGTTCCCTGAACCAGCGACCGCACGAGCACCTGCACACCCGCCACGTATCCGGCGGGCAGGGCGAGCAGCCATTGACCGGCCCCGATGCGCTCCGCGGTCGCGAGGGCGCTCGAGGTGAGGGCCGACCGCGACAGCACGACGCTCTTCGGCACGCCGCTCGATCCGGACGTCGTGACGACGACCGCGGTCCCCGCAGGCACCTCGTCAGGCAGCAGACGCTCCCCCGCCCCCAGCGCGACGGCCGGCCCGGCTCCGAGCGCGGCGCGCAGCGCCCGCAGCACGTCGCGCGGGTCGTCGCCGTCCAGTCGATCGAGCCTCATCCCCGCCCGACGCTATCGCGTCAGGCGGTCACACGCTGCTTGCGCGACGAGCGACGCGACTCCTCCGGAGCGCCGGAGGCGGCCTTCGCCGCGGCCTCGGCGGCGCGCGCCGCGAGGAACAGTCCCTCGCGGTTGAGATGCCGCGAGTACCGGGCGTCCAGGTAGAGCACCGGCACATCGCCCGCCGCCTCGATCAGCGCCGGATAGAGCTGCTCCTTGATCGGGCCGGAGCCGCCTCCGTAGACGTAGACGACCTCGGTCGACTCGCCCGACTGGCTGAGCGTCTCGCTGAACGCGCGACGGATCTGCTCGACGAGGTGCTTGATGTCGGGCTCCACCAGCCGCTGCGCCCGCTGGTGCCGCGTGCGCTGCAGCACGGTGGGCTTCGTCTGCAGGAAGTCGGCCAGTTGCTTGCGGCTGGTGAACCGCAGGTCGGCCTCATCCTGTCGGTCGAGGGCGTTCTCCAGGATGGTGCCGTAGCCCATGTCGAGGGTCGAGGCGGCCTCGGCGTTGAATCGGCCGGCCGTGAACACCGGGAAGTTCACCGTGCCCTCGCCCACGTCGATCCCGATGGTGTTCTGCGCCTCGACCAGGTCGGCGCCGGTCACGCCGGGCAGGATGCCGGGCTCGCGCGAACGCAGGTCGGCGAGCAGCGCGCCGGCCAGCGGCTCACCCTTCTCGGTGATGGCGAACTGCGCGGACGCACCCTCGGCGACCACCTGCACGTCCACGAACTCCAGGCGCACGCTCACCGGCGTGTTGAAGTTCTTGATCGTCACGAGGTGAACCGCCGACCCCTTCGCGCCGACGAACTCGCCCGCATAGCTGAAGCGGCGCGCGACGAACTCGCTGATCGGCAGCGCGAGGCCCGCGCGCACCTCCACGCGCAGCTCACGGTCGGGCAGCGAGCCCGTGGCTCGCACGTGGTCGCGCAGCGCCTTCGCCGCGAAGACGCCGAGCACCAGGATCTTGCTGAGCTGCTGATCGGCCTTGCTCGCGTGCCCCTCGTGCACCTCGAACTCCGAGAAGACCGAGCCCCGCACGCTCAGCGCGGCGCGCCCGAAGATGCGACGGTCGCTGTCGCCCACCAGCGGAGACGAGAACGAGGCGTCCAGTCGGTTGTAGAGATCCTGCTCGGCCTCCGCCATCACCTGCGGCGCCTCCGCGTCCTCGATCGGGACCTTCGGAGACTGCCGCGGGGTCGCCACGATCGCGCTGGGCAGATCGATCCGATCCCGCACATCCGTGTCGGTGTTAAGGATCATCCCCTTGACGTAGCCGTTGCCGACGTCGATGCCGCCGGTGAGGTGGATGGTGTCCGAGCTCATGGAGTGGATTCCCTTTCGTTGGGCGTGCCTTTTCGTTGGGCGGGCGGGTCAGCGGCCGCCGTGGTTCACAGGCCGAGCAGGTCGTCGATGGCGGCCGACGCGGCCTGAGCCGCCGCATGGGATCGGCGGGTGGGCGCCGGCATCGGCGGCTCCTCCGCGGGGCTCTGCACGGGCGCGACGGGGGCGGGCTCGAGCGCGGCGGCGCGCGCATCCGGAACGGCGACCGGCTCCGGCACCGCGCTGAGGGGCTTCACCGGGCGGTTGGCGACATCCACGAAGCCCTCGCGTTCCACCGACTCGCGGATCAACCGGCGCACCGACTCAGACGCCGAGTGCTGCATGCCCAGCCACTCGATCACGGAGACGTCGGCGACCGGAACGGTGATCTGCACCTTGCGGGTGGATGCCGATTCGGCCATGGACGCGTTCCTCCAGCGGTATCTGCCGACGAGCGCCGCACGCGGAGATGCGTGCGTCATCGTGATCCTAATATGCCGCGATACAGGAGGGGGAACGGTGGCGTGCGGGGACGGCGGGCAGGAACGCCGCCGCCCTGCTCGTCAGAAGTGCCAGGGGAAGGGCGACCAGTCGGGCTCGCGCTTCTCGAGGAACGAGTCGCGGCCCTCCACGGCCTCATCTGTGCCGTACGCCAGGCGCGTGGTCTCGCCCGCGAACACCTGCAGCCCCGGCAGGCCGTCGTCGACCGCGTTGAACGCGAACTTCAGCATCCGGATCGCGGTGGGCGACTTGGTGAGGATCGTGCGCGCCATCGCCAGCGCCTCGCGCTCCAGCTCGGTGTGGGGCACCACGCGGTTCACGGCCCCCATCTCGTACATGCGCTGCGCCGAGTGCTCCTCCGCGAGGAAGAACACCTCGCGGGCGAACTTCTGTCCGATCTGGCGCGCGAAGTACGCCGAGCCGTAGCCGGCGTCGAACGAGCCGACGTCGGCGTCGGTCTGCTTGAAGCGGCCGTGCTCGGCCGAGGCGATCGTGAGGTCGCACACCACATGCAGCGAGTGCCCGCCGCCTGCCGCCCAGCCGGGCACGACGGCGATGACGACCTTCGGCATGAACCGGATGAGCCGCTGCACCTCAAGGATGTGCAGGCGACCGGCGCGCGCGGCATCGGTCACCGACGTCTCGTCCTCGCTGTACTTGTAGCCGTCGCGACCCCGGATGCGCTGGTCGCCGCCCGAGCAGAACGCCCAGCCGCCGTCCTTGGGGCTCGGTCCATTCCCCGTGAGCAGCACCACGCCGATCCGCGGATCCTGCCGGGCCGTGTCGAGCGCGCGATACAGCTCGTCGACCGTCGCGGGGCGGAAGGCGTTGCGCACCTCGGGTCGATCGAAGGCGATGCGGGCGATCCGGCCGTCCTTCGAGACGTGGGCGGTGATGTCCTGGTATCCCTCCGAGCCCGGAGCGGCATCCCACTCGGCCGCGTCGAACAGGTCGGAGACGAAGGTGTCGGTCACCCCACCAGCCTACGGCGGCTCGAACCCGTCGATCCGGGCCGCCGTCACGGGACGGCGAGCCCGGGCATGTCCCACTTGTGGCCGTTCTGCACGGCCGACAGGGGCCACAAGTGGGACACGGCCGCGGCGATATGGGCCACAAGCGGGACACGCCCCGCCTCGGCCCGGCACCGCGCGATCAGCCCACGCCGGGGGTCTCAGCGACGCCGCGGGGTCAGTCCACGCGCGGGCGTCAGCCGTTGACGCCGTCGCGCCAGGCGAGCCAGCGCCGCACCAGGTCGACGTCGATCTCGGGGCCCGAGACGTTGAGGGTGAACAGGCGCACGCCGGCGTCGAACAGCGCCTGCGCATCCTGCTCATCTCGGCCCTTGAGCTCGTTGGAGATGACCAGGTCGCTCGTGTCGCGCTGCTCCCTCTCGGCCCAGCGGGCGATCACGTCGAGCTTGCCCGGCAGCTCGTCGGTCGTCACGAAGCTGTGCCAGATGTCGGCGTGACGCGCGACGAGGCGCAGCGTCTTCTGCTCGCCCTTGCCCCCGATCAGGATCGGGATGTCCCGCGTGGGAGCGGGGTTCAGCTGCGCCCAGCGCGCCTCGACGCGCGCGAGGCCCTCTGCCAGGGCGTCGAGTCGCGTCCCCGGCGTGCCGAACTCGTAGCCGTACTCGGCGTAGTCACGCTCGAACCAGCCCGCGCCCGTGCCGAAGATGAAGCGCCCCGCCTCGCCGCCCTTGCGCGAGATGTGGTCGATCGTGCGGGCCATGTCGGCCTGCAGGTCGGGGTTGCGGTAGCTGTTGCAGTTCACCAGCGCACCGAACTCCACGCGCTCGGTCTGCTCGGCCCACGCGGCGAGCATGCTCCAGCCCTCGAAGTGGGTGCCCTCGGGATCGCCCGACAGCGGGTAGAAGTGATCCCAGTTGAACAGGATGTCGACGCCCAGGTCCTCGAAACGCGTCACCGCGTCGCGGATCACCGCGTACGAGGCGTGGTGCTGGGGTGCGAGCTGCACGCCGAGGCGCAGCGGGATGTCGGTCGAGAAGTCAGGCATGGCGCCAGGCTAGCGGCGCGCGAGAGGGGCGGGCTCCGGATGGCACGCATCCGGGCCCGCCCTCGCCGCGGGCGCTCAGGCGACCGACCGCGTGCGCCGATAGGAGTCCCACGCCGACCAGGCGCCGAGCACCGCGATACCGGCCCCGAGGATGACGCCGAGCACGTCGACGGTCTGGGGAGCCGCGTCGCCGAAGGCGTGCGTGACGAACGCCGCGTTCAGCAGCAGCCCGTTCGCGAGCAGGACGAGAGCCGCGGCGGTGACGGCCAGCGAGAGGATCGCGTTCGCCAGCCCCATCCACGTCGCCCAGCGTCCCGCGAGGTGCGCGAGGAGGGTGAGCACCGCGGTGACGAGCGCGGTGCCGACCGCGATCGCGAAACCCCATGGCCACAGGTCGGGATGCAGCACGGGCAGCGGCTCGCCCCCGGTCTGGCTGTGCGGGATGAACGCGATCCAGCGGTCCCAGGCAAGCGCGGCGGCCATGACCACGGCCGCGACGAAGGCCATCGCCACTTCGCCGAACTGCGCGCGACGGTGCGCCGTGAGCGGCAGCATGTCGACGCTCCAGACGCCCAGCTCCTTGCCCTTCGGGGCGCCGAAGCGCTCGACGAGCGCGAACGCGAGAGTGACCCAGAAGAACACGTGCACACCGGCCGTGAGGGCGCTCGCGATGCCCGCGCCGACCCAGCCGCCCGGGGCATCGCCGCGCAGCCCGGCGCCGAGCACACCGGCGAAGGCGCCGATCGGCACGACGATCCAGAGCAGCAGGACGAGCAGGCGCTTCCAGTCGGAGAAGTAGCGCGGGCCGATCAGATGCAGTGGCCGGTCGGCGTATCCCGCGGCCAGGACGGCGGGGTCCCCCATGGCCGTCAGCACGGCTTTCTCTGCGTCCGCGGGGCTCTCGCCGGCGGCCACGCGGTCGTCGATCTGGTCGCGGATCGAGGCGGTCAGCTCCTCTGCGTAGTCGTGGCGCTGGTCCGCGGGCAGCGACCGGGTCGCCGCCTCCACGTAGCGCGAGGTGAAGTCGTCAGAGGTGAGGGGTGCGGCAGTCATTGGGGTCCTCCCGTGGTGAGGGTGTCCAAGGCGGTGGCGATCGCGCGCCACTCGGCGGTGAGCGTGTCGGCGAGGCCGTCGCCGGCCTCGGAGGTGCGGTAGAACTTGCGCGGCCGAGCCTCGTCGGTGTTCCACTCGCTCGTGAGGTAGCCCTGCTTCTCCAGGCGGCGCAGCAGGGGGTACAGCGTGTTGGCGTCGGTGTCGAACCCGCGCCGCTCCAGCTCCTCCAGCAGTCCGTAGCCGTAGCCGGGCGTTCGGAGCAGCAGCAGGCACGCGAGCACGACGGTGCCACGCCGCAGTTCCTGGCGGTGGTTCTCGACGTCGTCGCGAGGTGTCATGTCTCACACCATACTGTGTGCCACACACCATTACAAGACACACATTGACATGCGCTCACTAGGGTGGTCGCATGCAGACCCTCCCTGACGGCGCCGTGCTGCGCCGCGCCACCCCGACCGACGTCCCCGGCATCTTCGCCTTGATCCGGGAGCTCGCGGTCTACGAGCGCGAGCCGGATGCCGTCACGGGCACCCCGGAGATGCTGAGCGCCGTGCTCTTCGGCGACCGGCCCACGGTGTTCGCGCACGTCGTGGAGAGCGACGGCGAGGTGGTGGGCATCGCGATCTGGTTCCTGAACTACTCGACATGGACCGGGCTGAACGGCATCTACCTCGAAGACCTCATCGTGCGCGAGTCGCACCGGGGCCGCGGCTACGGCCTCGCGCTCATGCGCGCCCTCGCCCGCGAGTGCATCGAACAGGGCTACGGGCGCTTCGAGTGGACCGTCCTCGACTGGAACGAGCCGTCGATCCGCTTCTACCGCCAGCTCGGCGCCGTGGGCATGGACGAGTGGACCGTGCAGCGCCTCGACGGCCCCGCCCTGGCGGCGCTGGCCGGGAGCTGAGCACGGCGGCGCGCCACGCCGCCGCGGCAGGACCGGTCGGTGCGGGGCACGGCAGGATGGACGCATGGACGCGCAGCTGACGGACATCCTGGACGCGGTGCGAGTGGTCTCGCTGCCGCTCGCGACGCGGTTCCGGGGGGTCGACCATCGCGAGGCGGCGCTGATCCGCGGCCCGGAGGGGTGGGCCGAGTTCTCGCCGTTCCTCGAGTACGACGACGACGAGGCCGCCACCTGGCTCGCGGCCGCGATCGACTTCGCGTACGCGCCGCAGCCCGCCGCGGTGCGCGCCGACATCCCGGTCAACGCCACGATGCCCGCGGTGGCGGCGGAGCGCGTGCCGGAGGTGCTGGCGCGCTACGACGGCTGCCGCACCGTCAAGGTCAAGGTCGCCGAGCGGGGACAGACCCTGGCCGATGACGTCGCGCGCGTGCGCGCCGTGCGCGACGCGATGGGCCCGGAGGGGCGCATCCGCGTCGATGCCAACGGCGGATGGAACGTCGACGAAGCGGAGCACGCCGCACACGCGCTGGCCGAGTTCGACCTGGAGTACCTCGAGCAGCCGTGCGCGACGGTCGACGAGCTGGCCGAGCTGCGCGCACGGCTGCGGCGGTGGGATCTGCCGGTCGCGGCCGACGAGAGCGTGCGCAAGGCGCAGGATCCGCTCGCGGTCGCGCGCGCCGATGCGGCCGACCTGATCGTCGTCAAGGCCCAGCCGCTGGGCGGCGTGCGCCGTGCGCTCGACATCGTCGCCGCGACGGGTCTGCCGGCCGTCGTCTCGAGCGCGCTCGACACGTCGATCGGACTGTCGCAGGGCGCGGCGCTGGCCGCGGCGCTGCCGGCCCTGCAGTTCGACTGCGGCCTGGGGACGGCGTCGCTGCTGGCCGCCGACGTGGTCGCCGAGCCGCTCGCGCCGCGCGGCGGGGTCATCCCGGTCGGGCGCCTCACCCCCGACGAGGCGCTGCTGGACGCATACGCGGCGTCGCCCGAGCGCCGGGCCTGGTGGATCGACCGCATCACCCGGTGCCACGCGGCTCTGACCGCCCGCGGCTGACACCCGCTGTCACGACGCCACCTGCCTCACACGGACACCCGGAACCCGCTGCCACACGAGCCCGTGTCCCAGTTGTGGCCGCTTACGGTCCACCCGTGTCCCAGTTGTGGCCGCTATTCGTCCGCCGAACCGGCCACAAGTGGGACATGCCTCCCGAGGCAGCCCCCGTGACGGGATCCCGAACCTCGCGTCAGCCCTGCTCCACGATGAGGTGACCGATGCGACCGACCTCCCGGGCGCGCAGCTCGAGCAGCTCCTTCTCGGGCAGGCCCGCGATGATCGCGCGGCTGGAGACGCCCTCCCACGCGGTCAGCACGATGCGAGCGGCCTCCTCGGGCGAGAGCGCGAAGCGGAGTCGCTTGGCGTGCGCGATGTCCTCGATGAGCTGCGCGACCTCGCGCACCATGCTCTCGTCCTGGGCGATGAACGCCTCGGCGACCTTCTCGTCCCGCATCGCGCGATTGCGGATCTCGCTCATCAGCAGCACGCCCAGTCGCACATCGCCCGGCACGTCGAGAGCCTCCACCAGGCCCACGGTGTCGGTGGCGTCGGCGCCGCTCTCGATCAGCGTCGCGACGCGCTCGCGCACGGCCTCCACCTGCTGGCTCACGAACCGGCCGGCGAGCTCGAGGAAGAGGTCGTCCTTCGACTCGAAGTTGGAGTAGAACGCCCCACGGGTGAATCCGGCGCGCTCGCACACGGCCTCCACCGACGCCTCCCCCAGCCCGACCTCGGCGAACACCTGCGCGGCGGCGTCGAGCAGGCGCGCGCGCGTGTTCTCGCGGCTTCGGGTCACGGGCTTCGCGACATCCGGCTGGCTCATCGCGGCTCCTCGCATCGATCCATAGGCAACGCCCAGCACAAGTTGCTGAGGCGGCTATTACGATACACACTTGTATCGGATACAGCGTTGTATCGAACTCCCGTCCTTTCCGCTCCCGGAGGCGCCCTGTGTCCACCCTGCTGTACTCGCTCGGCCGCTGGTCGTACCGCCACCCGTGGCGCGTGCTGCTGAGCTGGCTGCTCATCCTTGCCGCCGTCGGGGGCGCCGCGGCGGGTCTCAGCAAGGGCTTCGACAACGCGTTCTCGATCCCCGGCACCGAGGCGCAGGAGGGCCTGTCGCAGCTCAGCCGCACGTTCCCCCAGGTCTCGGGCACGAGCGCGCAGTTCATCGTGGTCGCCGCCGAGGGCGACGACATCACCGACGCCGCGTACCGCGATCCGATCGAGGACACGGTGTCGGAGCTGCAGGATGTCCCGGGCGTCTCGAGCGCCACGTCGCCGTACGACGAGATGGTCACGGGCATGATCTCGGACGACGACACCGCCGCGATCGCGCGCCTGCAGTTCGAGGGCACGATGACCGATGTCACCGCCGACGACAAGGAGTCGCTGCACGACGTGGTCGACGGACTCGCCGACCGGCTGCCCGACGGCGCGCAGGTGGCGCTCGGCGGCGAGCTGTTCGCCACCGAGCTGCCCACGGTCACGATCACCGAGGCGGTCGGCGTGATCATCGCGCTGCTGGTGCTCATCATCACGTTCCGCTCGTTCGTGCTCGCGGGCCTGCCGCTCGGCGTCGCGCTCATCGGTGTCGGCGTCTCGCTGCTCGGCCTCGTCGCGGCGACCCAGTGGGCGACGGTCTCGGCCACGACGCCGATGCTCGCCCTCATGCTCGGCCTCGCCGTCGGCATCGACTACGCGCTGTTCATCGCGGCGCGGCACCAGGACCAGGTGCGCGACGGGATGGATCCCGAGGAATCGGCGGGGCGCGCGACGGGCACCGCGGGATCCGCCGTCGTGTTCGCCGGCGTCACGGTGCTGATCGCGCTCATCGGCCTCGGGTTCGCGAACATCCCGTTCCTGACCACCATGGGCATCGCGGCCGCCGTCGCGGTCGCGATCGCCGTGATGATCGCGGTCACGCTCACGCCGGCGCTGCTCGGGTTCGTGAAGCACCGCGTCGTGGGGCGCGTGCCCAAGCGCCGCGCCGACCGCGACGGCGCACCCCGCCCGGGCTTCGCGACCCGCTGGGTCGGCATGGTCACGCGTCACCCGATCGTCACGACCGTCGCAGTCGTGCTCGGCCTGGGCCTCCTGGCGGCTCCGGTCGGCAGCCTGGCCCTCGCGCTGCCGAACGCCGGCGTGCTGCCCAAGGACAACGAGGCCCGGATCTCCTACGACCTCACGTCGGAGCACTTCGGGGCGGGCTTCAACGGGCCGCTCGTGCTGACCGGCACCATCGTGACCTCGACGGACCCCGTGGGCCTGATGGACGACCTGAAGGACGAGGTCGAGGCCATCGACGGCGTCAAGGAGGTCGCCCTGGCGACCCCCAACGAGACCGCCGACACCGGCATCGTGCAGGTCGTGCCCGAGACGGGACCGGACGACCCCGCCACGAGCGACCTCGTGCGCGAGCTGCGGGCGCACCACGACGAGTGGCTCGACGAGTACGGCATCGATCTCAAGGTGACCGGGAACACCGCGGTCGGCATCGACATCTCCGACCGCCTCGGCGGCGCGCTCATCCCGTTCGGCATCTTCGTCGTGGGCCTGTCGTTCGTCCTGCTGATGATCGTGTTCCGATCCGTCTGGGTGCCGCTCAAGGCCGCGCTCGGCTACCTGCTGTCGATCCTCGCCGCGTTCGGCGTGGTCGCCGCGGTGTTCTCGTGGGGCTGGGGCGCCGAGCTGCTCCACGTCAGCCGCACCGGGCCGATCATCGCGTTCATGCCGATCGTGGTGATGGGCGTGCTGTTCGGCCTCGCGATGGACTACGAGGTGTTCCTGGTGTCGCGGATGCGGGAGGACTTCGTGCACGCGGCCCGCAAGCGCGGCGCGACGCGCGAGGTCGCGGTCGACGCGGTGCGCACAGGCTTCGCGGCATCGGCCCGCGTCGTCACCGCCGCGGCGATCATCATGTTCGCCGTGTTCGCGGCGTTCGTGCCGGAGGGCGATTCGAACATCAAGCCGATCGCGCTCGCGCTCGCCGTGGGCATCGCGGTCGACGCCTTCGTGGTGCGCATGACGCTCGTGCCCGCCGTGATGGCGCTGCTCGGCGACCGGGCGTGGTGGATGCCGCGCGCGCTCGACCGCATGCTGCCGCACTTCGACATCGAGGGCGAGGCGGTGGAGCGCGAGCGCGCGCTGGCCGACTGGCCCGCGCCCGGGTCGACCGCGGTGATCGCGTCGGATGACCTGGAGGTCGCCGTCGACGAGCACGTGCTGGCGTCGGGCGTGACCCTGCGGGCGGAGCCCGGCGAGGCGATCGTGCTGACCTCGGCCGATCCGCGCTCGGCGCGCGCCGTCGGCCTCGCCATCGCGGGCCGCACCGCGCCGACGGGCGGCCTGCTGCGCGTCGCGGGACATCTGCTGCCCGGCCGCGCCGCCTGGGTGCGCACCCACGTGGGGCTCGCGCTGCTCGCCACCACCGACGCCGACGAGCCCGTGCGCACCGCGCGCCTGGCGGTCCGCGGCGGCACGCGCCTGGTCGTGATCGACGGCGCCGGGGCGCTCGATCCCGCCGCCCGCGACCAGATCGCCGCGGTGCTGCGCGATGCCGCGCACGCGCTGGCCCCCACTCCCCTGACGGTGGTGCTGACGGGCGGCGACGCCCGTGCCGCGGTCCGCCTGCTGCACGACGCGGGCTGGGACCACGTGCACCAGCACGACGTCGGCCCTTCCGCTCTCGCGGCCCACTCGGCCGCACCTTCCCCCCTCGAGGTGAACGCATGACCCGCTTCCGCAGCCTGGCCGTCGCCGGCATCGAACGCGCGCGCAGCGCGAAGCCCGTGACCTGGCTCACCGTGGTGGGCGTGCTGCTGCTGCCGGCTCTGGTCGGCGGTGTGCTGGTCGCCGCGCTCTACAACCCGACCGACCGTCTCGACAACATGACGGCGGCGATCGTCAATCTCGACGAGCCCGTGACCATCCAGGATCAGTACACCCCGCTCGGCCGCCAGCTCGCGGCCGGACTGGTCGAGGGATCCGACGACATCGGCAGCAACCTCACCTGGGTGCTGTCGAACGAGGAGGACGCGGCCGAGGGCATCCAGGACGGCACCTACCAGGCCGTCATCACCATCCCCGAGGAGTTCTCGGCGGCGGCGACGTCATCGGGCCAGAAGCTCTCGGGCGAGGACGAGGAGCCCCAGCAGGCCACCATCGAGGTGCTGACGGCACCGGATGCGCGCCTGGCCGATGAGGCCATCACGAGCCAGATCGCGTCGGTCGCGACATCGTCCATGGGTCGCATGCTCTCGGAGGCGACGCTGTCGAACATCCTCGTGGGGTACACGACTCTCGGCGAGCAGCTCGGCGAGGCCGCCGACGGCGCCGCACAGCTTGCCGACGGAGCGGGCGAGGCCCGCAACGGTGCGGATGAGCTCGCGAACGGCGCTTCGCAGCTCGGCACGGGCGCGGGCGAGCTCGCCTCGGGGGCGGGGCAGCTGGCCGGCGGAGCGGGTCAGCTCGCCGGCGGCGCGTCGGAGCTCTCGGGCGGCGCGGCCGCGCTCGCCGACGGCGTGAGCGGACTCGGGGGAGGCGCGAGCGAGCTCGCCGACGGCGCGACCCGGCTGTCGAGCGGCGTACGCGACCTCGCCGCGGGCCTTGCCGGTGACGGCTCGGCCGAGAATCCCGGCCTCGCGCCGAGCCTGCACGGCGTCGCCGACGGCGCCGATCAGCTCGCGACGCAGCTCAGCACGGGCGCCTCCACGATCGAGACCCAGGGCCTCGTGCCCACGGAGCTGACCGGCGGCGCGGCAAGCGTCGCCTCGGGTCTCGACGCGCTCAGCCGCAACTGCGCCTTCTCCGGCGCCGGCGCCGAGTTCTGCCAGCAGCTCGCGGCGCTCGCGACCGGTGCCGCCGGCACCTCGGGCGGCCTCTCGCAGCTCGCGACGCAGCTGCCCGCCGAGATCGCGGGTCAGCTGCGCGCGGCCGCCGGCGGCGCGGGCACCCTGGCAGATGGCGCGGGCAGGCTCGCCGCCGGCGCCGACACCGCTGCGGCCGGCGCCTCGCAGCTCGCGGACGGCGCCGGCGAGCTGGCCGACGGCGCGACGCAGCTGTCGCAGGGCGCGGGACAGCTCGGCGCGGGCGCGTCGCAGCTGTCGCAGGGCGCCTCTGAGCTCGCGACCGGCGCGGACGGCGTGGCCACGGGCACTGCGCAGCTGGCGTCGGGCGCCGGCGAGCTCTCGACCGGCGCGGGGCAGCTCGCGACGGGCACCAGCCAGCTCGGCGACGGCATCGGCGAGCTCTCGACGGGCACCCGGTCGCTGGCGGACGGCCTTAACCAGGCCACCGAGCAGATCCCGTCCTACACGGAGCGCGAGGCGGAGGACCTGGCGACGGTGATCTCGGATCCCGTCACGGCGTCGGCGGGCGACGACGTGTCGCTGTTCGGCGCCTCCGCGGTGCCGCTGCTGGCGGCCGTGGTGCTGTGGTTCGGCGCGCTCGCGACGTTCGTCGTGATGCGCTCGGTCACCGCGCGTGCGCTCACGTCGCGCCGCGCGTCGGTGCTGCTGGCAGGCGGCGCGCTGCTGCCGGCCGCGGCGATCGGCGCCGTGCAGGGCCTGCTGGTGGGGATCGTGATCCAGATCGTGGGGGGCTACGAGCCCGGCACGGCGGGCGCGCTGTTCGCGCTCTGCACTCTGATCGGCGTCGCGTTCGCCGCCGTGCACCAGGCGCTGGGCGCGGTGCTCGGCGGGGCCGGTCGCTGGCTCGCAGCGCTGATCGGCGCCGCGGCTCTCGCGACGGGAATCGTCTCGACGCTGCCGGGATGGCTCGCGGAGCTCGCCGACATCCTGCCGACGTCGCCCGCCTACCGCTCCCTGCTCGGCGTTGTGACCGACGCGGGCGGCACGGGCGGTGCCATCACCGCCCTGCTGGTGTGGGCCGCGCTGTGCTTCGTCGCCACGACGCTCGCGGTCGCCCGCAGGCGCACGATCTCGTCCAAGGCTCTGCTGGCCGAGACGCCCGCGTAGTCGCGACGACGAGAACGGCCCGGTCCCCTCGCGGGGCCGGGCCGTTCGCATGCGCAGGGGCGTCAGACCGCCATGGCCGCGCGGTCGGGCGCCTCGGACGAGCGCCGGCGCGCGAAGCGCTTGAGCGCCACGACCGCGAAGCCGCCCACCAGCACGCCCGCGAGCAGCGCGACCGCGAAGCCCCACAGCGGGTCGATCGCGAAGAACACGAACGCCCCGCCGTGCGGGGCCCGGGACCCCACCAGGAACAGCATGCTGAGGAAGCCCGTGACGGCACCGCCCAGCATGGAGGCCGGGATCACCCGCAGCGGGTCGGCGGCCGCGAACGGGATGGCGCCCTCCGAGATGAACGACAGCCCCAGCAGCCACGCCGCCTTGCCGTTCTCACGCTCCGGGGCGCTGAAGCCGCCGCGGTCGAGCACGGTCGAGGCGAACGCCATCATCAGCGGCGGCACCATGCCCGCGGCCATCACCGCGCCCATGATGTAGAACGGCACGGGGTTGGCGTCGGACGCGGTGCCGAGACCCGCCACGGCGAACGCGTACGCCACCTTGTTGATCGGCCCGCCCAGGTCGAAGCACATCATCAGGCCCAGGATGACGCCCACGAGCGGAAGCAGGCCCGACGCCGCGAGCCCGTTGAGGCCGTCGGTCAGGGCCGTCATGAGCGCCGCGATGGGCGCTCCGAGGAACAGCACGAGCAGGCCGCTCGCGAAGATCGATCCCAGCAGCGGGATGATCACGACCGGCATCAGGCCGCGCAGCCAGCGAGGGACCGTGAGCGATCCGAGCCACCATGCGGCGAGACCTGCGAGCAGTCCGCCGACGATGCCGCCGATGAATCCGGCGCTGGTGAGCACCGCGACCGATCCGGCGACGAATCCGGGCGCGATGCCGGGACGGTCGGCGATCGCGAAGGCGATGTACCCCGCGAGCGCGGGCACCAGGAAGCTCATGGAGACGCTTCCGATCGCGAACGACACGGCGCCGAGGTACTGCAGCAGCCCGCCCTCGGGCAGGTTCCACAGCGCGTTCTCGACGGCGATCTGGTTGGCGACCTCGTTGATCCGGTAGCCGCCGAGCAGGAAGCCGAGGGCCAGCAGCAGACCGCCGCCCGCCACGAACGGGATCATGTACGACACGCCGGTGAGCAGGATGCGCTGGATGCGCGCGCCGGGCGACTCGACCTTCGCGGGGCCTGTCTCGGCTGCGCCGGCGCTTCCGCTCACCCGCTCCGCAGCCGGGTCCGACGCCGCTCCGGCCGCGAGCCGGAGCAGCTCGGCGGGCCGCTCGATGCCCGCCTTGACCGCACGCCGGATCACCGGCTTGCCCGCGAACCGTTGGGGCTCGCGCACGTCGACGTCGGTCGCGAACACGACCGCGTCCGCCGCGGCGATGGTCTCGGGATCGATCGCCGTGTAGCCGCTGGATCCCTGCGGCTCGACGTGGAACTCGACGCCTGCCTTCTGCGCGGCGGCGGTGAGCGCGTCGGCGGCCATGTAGGTGTGCGCGATGCCCGTCGCGCACGCCGTCACAGCGACGATGCGCGCCGGACGCCCCTCGACCAGCAGCGTGTCGCCGGATGCCGGTCCCGACCCGGCCGGGCTCGCGGGCGACGCGGCCGGAGTCTCGGGCGCGGCAGCGCCCTCCGCTCCCTCCTGCGCCTCCTCGCCGATCGCCGCGCGCACGATGCCGACGGCCTCGTCCGCGCTGGTCGCCCCGCGCAGCGCCGCGAGGAAGTCCTCGTCCATCAGGTGGCGGGCGAGCGACGACAGCACGGCCAGGTGCTCCTCGGCCGCGGTGTCGGGGGCGGCGATCATGAAGACGATGTCGCTGGGCTCGTCCTCGGCGCCGAAGTCGACGCCGGGGTTCAGCCGCGCGAACGCGAGGGACGCCTGCGTGACGACCGCGCTCTTGGCGTGCGGGATCGCGATGCCGCCGGGCAGGCCGGTGGCGTCCTTCTGCTCGCGGTCCCACGCGGCCTGGTAGAGCGCCTCGGCGTCGGTCGCGCGCCCCTCGGCCGCGAACCGCGCCGCGAGCGCCCGCAGCACGCTCTGCTTGTCGGGCCCGAGATCCTCGTCGAGGCTTACGAGCCTCGACGTGATGGTGGACGGGGTGGTGGTGGACACTTCTCCTCCTCGAGGTGTGGCGGTGTGCCGGGCGCGGGGGCGTCCGGCGCACGGGGTCAGGTGAGGTCGCGCACGGGGACGTCCCCCGCGGGCAGGTCGGCGGGCGTCGCCAGCTGGGTGCCCGGCAGCGCCGCTGTCGCGGAGCCATGACGGATGGCGGAGCGCAGGCGGCCTGCGGCGTCCTCGCCCGCGAGATCGGCGAGCAGGTAGCCGGCCAGGGCGCTGTCGCCCGCACCCACGGTGCTGCGCACGTCGGTGGGCGGGGGCGTCGCGATGCGCACGCCGTCGGCATCGGCCAGCACGGCGCCCGCCCCTCCGAGCGTGACGAGCGCCGCCCGCACCTGGTGCGGCACGATGGCGCCGACGAGCTGGCGCACGGCGGCCGGATCGGACGCGACCTCCCGGCGCAGCGCCTCGGCGCGGCGCTCGGCCTCCTCGGGCGCGAGCGGACGCGGGGTGCGCATCGACCCGAGCACGAGCTCGATCAGCTCTTCATCGTTCGGCTTGATCAGGTCGACGGCGCCGCATCCGACCGCCTCGACCAGAGCGGGGCCTGAGGTGTCGACCGCGATGCGCGGCGGACGCGATGCACGCGCCCGCACCGCCAGCATGACGTCGACGTAGAAGTCGGAGGCCACCCCGGGCGGCAGCGACCCGCACAGCGCAAGCCACGCCGCACCGTCCGCGGCTTCTACCACCGCGTCGATCAGCGCGGCGGCCTCGCCCGCCGACACCGCCGCGCCGGGGAGGTTGATCTTCGTGGTCTCGCCGTCGGCGTCGGTGATGGCCAGGTTGGCGCGAGCGTGGCCGGCGACGGGCACCGCGCGCAGCGGCAGCTGATGGATCAGGGTGCCGTACGGATCGTCCGAGGCCAGCGGGAGCACCGCGGTGACCGGCGCGCCCGCCGCCGCGACCACGCGGGCGACATTCACGCCCTTGCCACCGGCGTCCTCGCGGGCCGAGCGTGCCAGCTGCACCTCGCCCGGCTGGAGCGGCTCGTCGAGCACGATCGTGCGGTCGAGCGCGGGGTTCATGGTGAGCGTGACGATCATGCGACCCGCACCTCCACGCCGGCTGCGTCGAGCTCGCGCGCGAGGTCCCCCGTGGGCGCCTCATCGGTCACAAGCACGTCGAGCTCGTCGAGCGCGGCGAAGCGGCGCAGCGACTCGACCTCGAACTTCGAGCGGTCGGCCAGCAGGATGACCCGCCGCGCCGCGCGCACGATCGCGCGCTTCACATCGGCCTCTTCCGGATCGGGCGTGCTGACGCCGAAGCCCGCGGAGAGCCCGTTCGCGCCGATGAACGCGACGTCGGGGCGCAGGGCGTCGATCGCCGCCACCGTGCCCGCCCCGACCGCCGCGCCCGTGACGCCGCGCACGCGCCCGCCGATCGTCGTCAGCTCCGTCATCCCGGCGCTCGTGAGCGCCGCCGCGAGCACGACGGAATGCGTCACGACGTGCGTGTGCGCGCCGGCTCGCGCGGGCAGCAGGTCGGCGAGCGCCCCGGTGGTGGTGCCGGCGTCGAGCAGCACCGACCCCGTGAACGACGGCCCGATCGCGGCCAGCGCCCGCTCGGCGATCGCGCGTTTGGCCGCGCCACCGCGCGCCAGACGCTCGCGCAGGTCGCTCTCGGCCGCGCTGCCGCGGTCGGCCGCGACCGCGCCGCCGTGCACGCGCCGCAGGGCGCCGGCCTCCTCGAGCAGCGCGAGGTCGCGGCGCACGGTCTCGGTGGTGACCCCCAGGCGCGCCGCCAGGTCGGTGACCGCGACGCGCTGCTCATCCTGCAGCACGCGCTCGATGAACTCTCTGCGCTCCGTCGCGTACATGGCTCTCCTCGCCCCGGTCGCCGTCGTCGCCGGACAGAGAGAAATTACAACCGATTCCCACAGAAAGCAACACATTCACAGATCGACCGCGCCTGGGAATGGCCGCAGCAGAACGCGAAGCGGCCCGACCCCCAGAGGGGCCGGGCCGCTGTCCGCATGCGAGGTCAGTTCAGGCCGCTGTAGGCGTGCAGCCCCTCGAAGTACATGTTCACGATCGTGAAGTTGAAGATCACGGCCGTGAAGCCCACGATCGACAGCCACGCCGAGCGGGTGCCGCGCCAGCCGCGCGTCGCGCGCGCGTGGATGTACCCCGCGTAGAGCACCCAGATGATGAAGGTCCACACCTCCTTGGTGTCGAAGCCCCAGTAGCGACCCCAGGCATCCTGCGCCCAGATCGATCCGGCGATCAGCGTGAACGTCCAGAAGATGAAGCCGATGATGGCGAAGCGGTAGGCCAGGCCCTCGAGCGCTTCGGCGCTCGGCACCGTGCGGAGGAACGACCGGCGCGGAGCGGCATCCGGGTCGGCCAGCGCGATGCGCTCGCGACGCGTCTGCAGCAGCTGCAGGACCGACAGGCCGAACGCGAGCGCCAGGAAGGCGGTCGCGAGCGATGCGACGAACACGTGGATGACGAGCCACACCGACTTCAGCGGGTCCATCAGGGGCACCACGGCCACGTGGAACATCGTCGCGCTGCCCATCAGCACCGTGACGAGCCCCACCATGAACGCACCGAGGAAGCGCAGGTCGCGCCAGAACAGGACGCCGAGGTAGACCGCGGTGATCAGCAGCGTGCCGGTCATCGCGAACTCGTACATGTTCGACCACGGCACGCGGCCCGCGGCGACGCCGCGCAGCACGGTGCCCGCCAGGTGGAACAGGAATCCGAGCGCCGTGAGCGACGTGCCGATGCGCGCCATCATGAGGCGCGGCTTCTTCGCTGCGGGGGCGTCGTGCGACGCGCCGGTCGCCACGGCGGTGCCGCGCGAGCCGCCCACCGTCGCGCCCACCAGCTCGCGGGCCGCATCCTGCCGCTCGAGCGACAGCTGGGAGCGTCGGGCGAGGTCGAACGCGTAGGCGACGAAGCCGAGCGCGTAGATCGCGATCGCCGTCCAGATCAGCAGCAGCGAGATCTCGTCGAGGGTGAGGGCGTCGGGATGCATGGTGAGGATCCTACTTCTACAGGCTGTCGAGGTGCTTGGTGCGGATGTCGGCGATCGCCGCGCGCAACGTCGGATCCTCGCCCCGCGCGAGGGCCGCGTACTCGACGCGGATTCCGGAGCCGTCGGGCGTCGCCTTCACCCACACGCGCCGACGCGGCACGAACAGGGCGGTCAGCAGGCCGAGCACCGCCAGCACCGCGAAGGCGAGCACGAACCCCGCCGATGGGTCGCGGTGCGTCTGCAGCGAGACGAAGCGCTTGACCGACTCGGTCAGCCCGACCTGGGCACGGTCGGCCGTGTCGGGCGTCTCGTCCTCGAAGGTGATGGTTCCCATCCCGCTCGGCAGGTCGGCGGTCTCGCCCGGCGCGAGCTCGATCGAGTCGACGTCGGTCCCCACGCCCGTGAGCTTCTCCATGCCCGTGGGGTCGAGCGCATAGACGTTGCGCGGCGTGCCGTCGTCGATGCCCAGGTCGCCCGCGTAGACGTCCAGCGTCAGAACGGGGTTGATCAGATCGCCGTACGTCGAGGTGAACGCACCCGAGGCCAGCTGCGACTGCGTCGGGTAGAAGAAGCCCACCAGTCCCAGCTGCTCGGCGAAGCCGTCCGGCACCTTGATCACGCCCAGCGAGGTGAGGTTGGCGTCCTGCGGCAGGAACGGCACCGACGACCGGTACTGCACGTCGCCCTCGGCGTCGCGGATCGTCACCGTCGGCGCGTAGCCGTTGCCCAGCAGGTAGACGCGCTCGCCGCCGACGTCGAGCGGGTGGTTCACCCTCACGGCGCCCTCGGTCTCGGTGCCGTCGGGCTGGCGCACCGTGACGTTGGCGGCGAAGTCCCCCGCCTGGCCCGAGCCGCTCGTGCCCCACGGCTGATACGTCACGTCGAACGAGTCGAGGCGCATCGCGTACGGCGACAGGGCGTCGTCGCCCACGAACCGCCCGCGGTTCATCGACGAGTAGTCGATCAGCGCGTTCACGACGGTCTGCCCCTCGTAGACCACACGCTGGCCCGTGTAGGCGAAGCCCCCGCCGATGCCGACCGCGAGCAGCACACCCACGAGCGAGGCATGGAACACCAGGTTGCCGGTCTCGCGCAGGTAGCCGCGCTCGGCCGATACCGAGTACGCCCCCCGGCCGTCGTACCGCTCCACGCGATAGCCCGCCGAGCGCAGCTGCGCCTCGGCCGCCTCCACCGCCCGCTTCGCCTGGGCGTCGTCGCCCTCGATGCGCTCGACGAGGTGGTCGTCGAGCCGCGACAGCCGCGCGGGCGTGCGCGGCGGGCGCGAGCGCAGCGCCTTCCAGTGATGCTTCGTGCGCGGCAGGATGCACCCCACCAGCGACACGAACAGCAGGATGTAGATCGCCGAGAACCAGGCCGACTGGTACACGTCGAACATCTGGATGGCGTCGAGCACCGGGAACAGGTCGGGGTTCTCCGACTCCCACTGCGTCACGCCGTTGGGGTTGGCCATGCGCTGCGGGAAGATCGACCCGGGCACGGCGGCGATCGCCAGCAGCAGCAGCAGCACGAGGGCCGTGCGCATGCTGGTCAGCTGCCGCCAGCCCCACCGCAGCCAGCCGACCACGCTCAGCGACGGCGAGCTGACGGCCGCGTCGCCGTCGCCGTCGACGTGATCCGATGGCCGCAGCGGCTCGGATCCGTCGCGGTCGCGGACCGCCGTGGACTCGTCGACCACAGCGGTCTCGTCAGAGGAGGGACGGGACATTCGCGAACACCCCCTGCAGGCGAGACATGATCAGGGTCCAGACGCCGGTCGCCATCAGCACGCCGAGGACGACCAGCAGCACGCCACCCACGATGTTCACGACGCGCACGTGGCGACGCAGGAACGCGAGCGAGCGAGCGGCCCAGCCGAAGCCGAGCGCGACGAGCAGGAACGGGATGCCGAGGCCCAGCGAGTACGCGAGCCCGAGCAGCGTGGCCCGCCCGGCGTCGCCCTGCTGCCACGCGATCGCCAGGATCGCGCTGAGCGTCGGGCCGATGCAGGGCGCCCAGCCGAGCCCCAGCGCAACCCCGAGCAGCGGCGCGCCGATCAGGCCCAGGTCGCCCTTCAGCCTCAGCTTGGCGGTGCGCTGGGCGAAGCCGAAGAACCCGATGAACACCAGGCCGAGCAGGATGATCAGCACACCCAGGATGCGCGTGACGAGGTCGCCGTACAGCAGCGAGAACCGCTGCATCGCGCCGCCCGCGAGCCCGCCCAGCACGATGATGCCGACGAACACGAGCGTGAAGCCCGCGATGAACAGCAGCACGCCGCCGACCAGACGCCCACGTGCCGCGAGCTGCCCGCCCGCGCTCTCGCGCGGCGAGACCGCTCCGCTGATGAAGCCGAGGTACCCCGGCACGAGCGGCAGCACGCAGGGCGAGAGGAACGAGATCAGGCCCGCGAGCAGCGCGATCGGGATCGCAGCCCACAGGGCGCCGTCGAAGACCAGGGCGCCCGGGTTCATCCGCGTCCCCGCGGCCCGCGGATCACGCGCCCTCCTCGAGCGTCTCCCGCACGAGCGTGGACAGGATCGACGCGCCCTCGAGCTGGCCGATGATCCGCGCGGCCACGCGGCCCTCGCGGTCGAGCACGAGCGTCGTGGGCGTCGCGCTGACCGGGGTGGCGGACGCGAACGCGAGCTTCACTGACGCATCGTCGACGTCGATGACGCTCGGATAGGTGATGTCGTTGTCCTCGGCGAACGCGCGCGCGGTGTCGGCCTGGTTGCTGATGTTGACGCCGACGAACGAGACGCCCTGGTCGCGGTACTCCTGCCAGACCTTCTCGAGATCGGGCGCCTCGACGATGCAGGGCCCGCACTCGGCGTACCAGAAGTTGACGACGACGACATCGCCCGCGACATCCTCGCTCGACAGCGGCTCGCCGTACTCGGTGGTGCCCTGCCACACGACGGGCTCGCCGCGCTCTGCGACGGGGATGGAGTCCACGGCGAACTCGCCCGCGATGTAGCCCTTGTTCTCGCCGTTGCGGTACTGCTCGGCGACGGGGTCGGCGGTGCAGGCGGCCAGGCTCAGCGCGAGGCCGGCCGCGGCGAGCGCTGCGGCCATCCTGCGCACTCGGCGCGGGCGCGACGCGACGGCGGGACGAGCAGCGGAGGGCACGGTCCCAATCCTACGTTTCCCGATATGCGGGGGCTGTGCGCCAGCCGAATGCGTGTCCGCGACGGCGTCGACCGGTCCCGCGTCAGACCGCGCCGACGTCCACCGCGTCGTCGAGCGGTGCCGGCTCGGCGTACGACACCTCGCGCCACACGTCGCCGTGCCGCTCGAACGATGTGACGCTCGACAGCGCGCAGCGGCGCGTGCGCGGGTCGTGCCGCAGAGGGAGGCCCGCCACCGACAGGTGCGTGAGCCAGATCGGCGCCTGGTGCGACACGATCACCACATCGCCCGACGCGGTCTCGTCCCACACGTCGTCGAGCGCGCCGCGCATCCGGTCGACGACCTGCTCGTACGGCTCGCCCCAGCTGGGCAGCGAGGGCTTGCGCAGGTGGTGCCAGTTCCACGGCTTGCGCAGCGCGCGGCTCATCCGCATGCCCGCGAAGACGTTGGTCGGCTCGATCACGCGCTCCTCGATGCGGGGCTCGAGCCCCAGCAGCTCGGTGAACGGCTCCGACGACTCCTGCGTGCGCTGCAGCGGCGAGCACAGCAGCGCCGAGACCGGACGGCCGAGACCGTGGATGTGCTCCGCGGCCGCCCGGGCCATCCTGCGCCCGTCGTCGCTCAGCCGGAAGCCGGGCAGCCTCTCGTACAGCACCCGGTCCGGGTTGTAGACCTCGCCGTGTCGCACGAGATGGATCCGTTCGGCCGACATGCTCTCCCCTGTCCGGTTTCCGCTCGTCCATCCTACGAAGGCCCATCCGGGCGGGGAGCACCGTCGGCGGAGCGCCGTCGGGGCCGTGGCACCCGCCGCGGCTACCGTGGCCGCATGGGGTGGGGACGGACGCGCGCGTTGCGCGTGGCAGCGGCCCTCGCGGTCGCCGGCGCGCTCACCGCGGGCATGGCCGGGTGCGTGCCCGAGCCCGGCGCGGGAGAGGCGCGCCACGACCCCGCCCCGTCGTTCGCCGACGCGCGCACGACGCAGGTCGACCGCGAAGGCGCGCGATGGAGCGCCGCCGGCGTGACCGTCGACGTGCCTCGGGGGTCGGTCACCGCCAACGTCGCCAACGTCACGGTCGGCCCTCACCTCGGCGAGGCGTCGTCGGGCATCGCGACCGAGGTCTTCGGCCAGCCCGTGCGCATCGACTCGGTCACCGCGTTGGCCGAGCCGGTCACCGTGTCGTGGGACGTCGCGGCCCTGCCCGACGAAGCCGCCGAGGCCGCGGCGCTCGTCCGGTGGGACGACCGCCGCCGCGTGTGGGTGCCGGAGCCGGGCGTGCCCGCCGTGACCGAGGGTGCACTGTCCGTGCAGCTCACGGAGAGCGGCATCGTCACGTGGGCGACCGTCGCCCTGGCCGACGTGCCCGCCTCCGCTGTCGCGTCGGATGCCGCGCCGGATGCCGCGCCGGACGACTGCGGCGACGCGCCCCTCCCGGACTGGGTCGCGGGGTTCGTCGATCCTGATCGCGAGCGCCCCCAGTCGGCCGTCGCCGCGTGCGCCGAGGCGCACCAGAGCGATGCGCTGACCGTGAAGACGCGCAACCGCGACACCGTGTCGCGCGTGCTGGAGCTCCAGGGCGACGCCGAGTTCGACTGGTCGGCTCCGGAGGGCCCGCGATCGCGGTTCTGGACGGTGGCGGAGCAGCTCGTCGCCGGCTCGGGCACGGCGCTGCTGCCGCCCGGCGGGGCGGTGGACGTGGGCCTCTCCGCACAGGATGACGCCGGGCCCGAGGGCCGCCGCGCGGTCGCGCGCGTGGACGCCCGCACCTCGACGCTCGACCTGCTCGCGGCGTTCGCGCGGCGCACGTCGCTCGGCGACGTCGCCGACCCGGCGACGACCGCGCTGATCACCTCCCTCTACGGCTGCGCCGTGCCCGACGCGGTGACTCCCGCGGACGCCGCCGCCGTCGCCGACCTGGGCGCGGCGCTCACCGACTGTGCGGAGCAACTGACCGACGCGCAGACACCGGCCGCGCGGGAGTTCGCGGAGGCCGCCGCATCCGGAACCGCCGAAGCCGATGCCGCCGAGCGGGTGCAGGGCGCCCGTGCGGCCGCCGCCGCCCTGCGCGTGGGCGCCGGGGGTGCGTTCGAGGCGCTGGCGCAGACGCGCAGCGCCGCGCTCGTCGAGGGCTCCCAGGCTCCGCTCGGGGGCGCCTCCTGGGCCGTGCTCGACGGGCGTGAGGCGCCGGCCCTCGGCACCTGGCGGCCGGTCTGCTCCGGCGTGGAGGCCGACGCTGCTGCACTGCAGGCGGAGCTCCTGAGACAGCCCGGGTTCGCCGACCCCAGCCGTGCGCCGGCCACCGACCCCGCCTGGCGTTCGGCGGCGGCCGAGGCGGTGGCCCCGCTCGCCGGCTGCACGGCCGACGAGCGCGCTCACCTGGCCGCACGGCTGCCCGATCAGTGGGCCGACCCCGCCGCCGCGGAGGCGGTCGTCGATGCCATCTCCGGCCTGGGCCTGTCGCAGCTGAGCTGCGACGACCTGTTCGATCTCGTCGCCCCGGTGGCGAAGGGCTTCCACCCGCTGAAGGGCATCACCGCCTCGGGCACCGGCCGCGTCGCGTGCGGCTGGGCCGAGCAGAAGGGCAGGACGGTCGGCGACGCGGAGGTCACGTCCCGCGTGGAGGTCTGGGTGTCCCGCGAGACGGTCGACGCCGACGAGGTCGCGATACGCCGCGCGGCGGCCGAGCGGACCGAGCTCGGCGGCGTGCAGCAGTCCGACGCGGTCGACGCCGCGGGCGGCTTCGTCGTCGGCGCGTACGTGCCCTCGGGCCTCGAGATCGAGTCGTGGCTTCCCGGCTACCGCATCGCGATCACCGCGGCGAGCTCCGACGACCCCGCCCAGTGGCGCATGCCCGAAGCCATCGCGGCGGTCGAGCACATCGCCACGGCCCTCACCGCCGACTGATCCGCCCTTTTGCCCCAAGCTGTCGCTTCTACACGGCAACATGCGGCACCGGGCCCGCGCCCATCCGGCCCGCTGCCCCGAGTTGTCGCTTCTACACGACACCTCGGGGCAACCGGCGGGTCTCAGCCCTCGCGCTTGCGGTTGCGCGCCTCGCGCACACGGATGAACACGAACCAGGCCACCGCGAGCACGACAGCGACGATCACGATGTTCTGGAACACGTCCATGTACTGCTCGACGATGTGCCACTGCTCACCGAGGAACCATCCGACCAGCACGAAGATCGTGTTCCAGATCAGGCTGCCGAGCCCGGTGAGCAGCACGAAATGCCAGACCGGCATCTTCACGACCCCGGCCGGGATGGAGATCAGGCTGCGGAAGATCGGCACGAAGCGGCCGAAGAACACGGCCTTGCCGCCATGGCGGTGGAACCAGTCGACCGTGCGGTCCACGTCTTCGACCTTCACCAGCGGCAGCCGGCCCGCGATGCGACGCAGGCGGTCGAGGCCGAACAGCCGGCCGATGCCGTACAGCACGAGCGCGCCCACGACCGACCCGACCGTGGCCCACAGGATGGCCTCCCAGAGCGCGAACGACCCGCGCGACGCCGAGAGCCCCGCGAGCGGCAGGATGGCCTCGCTCGGGATGGGCGGGAAGAGGTTCTCCGCCGCGATGGCGACGCCGACTCCGTAGGGGCCGATCACGTCCATCAGCGACACGACGGCGTCGACCAGCGACCCCAGCCAGGAGGTGTCGGCGGCCGTCGTCTCGGTCGTCGTCATGGTGGTCCCTTCGCGTCGCGGCTCGAACCCGCTCGACGCTACCCGGTACGGCCGCCCGGATCCTGGAGGAAGGCCCCCGGATCCGGCCTCGGACATCCGCCGGCGGCGACATCCTGTCCGCCCAGCGGAAAACCGCGAGGCGCCTAGACTTGACGGGTTCTGTCGTCGTTCCAGGAGGATCCCCTCGTGCTTCGCACCCACACCGCCGGCTCACTGCGCGCCGAGCACATCGGTCAGACCGTCACCCTCACGGGCTGGGTCGACCGCCGTCGCGATCACGGCGGGGTGGCGTTCATCGATCTGCGCGACGCGTCGGGCATCGCCCAGGTCGTCATCCGCGACGAGTCCGTGGCGCACCCGCTGCGCAGCGAGTTCGTGCTGAAGGTGACCGGCGAGGTGGGCAAGCGCCCCGCGGGCAACGAGAACCCCAACCTGCCCACGGGCGAGATCGAGCTCGTCGCGAGCGAGGTCGAGGTGCTCAACGAGTCGGCGCCGCTGCCGTTCCAGGTGTCGAGCGGCGCCGCCGATGCCGACCCGATCGGCGAGGAGGTGCGCCTCAAGCACCGCTACCTCGACCTGCGCCGCCAGGGTCCCGCCGCCGCCATCCGTCTGCGCTCGCAGGTGTACAAGGCCATCCGCGACGTGCTGCACGCGCGCGAGTTCGTCGAGGTCGAGACCCCGACCCTCACCCGCTCGACGCCCGAGGGTGCCCGCGACTTCCTGGTGCCGGCACGCCTGCACCCCGGCAGCTGGTACGCGCTGCCGCAGAGCCCGCAGCTCTTCAAGCAGCTGCTCATGGTCGGCGGCGTCGAGAAGTACTTCCAGATCGCCCGCTGCTATCGCGACGAGGACTTCCGCGCCGACCGCCAGCCCGAGTTCACCCAGCTCGACATCGAGATGAGCTTCGTGGACCAGGAGGACGTCATCGAGATGATGGAGGACGTCATCACGGCGATGTGGGCCACGATCGGCGTCGAGGTGCAGACCCCGCTCCCCCGCATCACCTATGCCGAGGCGATGGCGAAGTACGGATCGGACAAGCCCGACCTGCGCTTCGGTCTCGAACTCGTCGAGGCGACCGAGTACTTCGCGAACACGCCGTTCCGCGTGTTCCAGTCGGAGTACGTCGGTGCCGTGCTGATGCCCGGTGGCGCGAGTCAGCCCCGCAAGACGCTCGACGCCTGGCAGGAGTGGGCCAAGCAGCGCGGCGCGCGCGGCCTCGCCTACGTCCTGTTCAACGAGGACGGCACGCTCGGCGGCCCCGTGGCCAAGAACCTGTCCGAGGCCGAGCAGGCGGGCCTCGCCGAGCTCGTCGGCGCCCAGCCGGGCGACTGCGCGTTCTTCGCAGCGGGAACGACCAAGGCATCCCGCGCCCTGCTCGGCGCCGCGCGCATCGAGATCGGCAGGCGCCTGGGCCTGCTCGACCCCGACACGTTCGCGTTCACGTGGGTCGTCGACGCCCCCATGTTCGAGCCCGCGGGCGACGCCGTCGCCTCGGGTGACGTCGCGGTCGGCGCCGGCGAGTGGACCGCCGTGCACCACGCGTTCACAGGCCCCAAGCCCGAGTTCGAGGACACGTTCGACACCGACCCCGGTTCGGCGCTGGCCTACGCGTACGACATCGTCTGCAACGGTTCGGAGCTCGGCGGCGGCTCGATCCGCATCCACCGCGAGGACGTGCAGAAGCGCGTATTCAAGATCATGGGCATCGACGAGGAGCAGGCGCAGGAGAAGTTCGGCTTCCTGCTCGACGCGTTCAAGTTCGGCGCACCGCCGCACGGCGGCATCGCGCTCGGCATGGACCGCGTCCTGCAGCACCTGACGAAGACCGACTCGATCCGCGAGGTCATCGCGTTCCCGAAGTCGGGCGGCGGCTTCGACCCCCTCACCGAGGCGCCGGCGCCGATCACGCCGCAGCAGCGCGCCGAGGCGGGTGTGGACGCGGAGCCCGAGAGCGACACGGTCGCGGTCGACGCCCCCGGCGCCTGACCTCCAGCCTCCGGCCGGGCCGGCATGCGCACGCATGCCGGCCCGGCCTTTTCGCACCTCCTGCTGGCGGGCGGCCCAGCGGCTTTCACGTGCCGCCTCCCCGCGTCAACACGGTTGCGGCGGCGACGCACCGCGTGGGTAGCGTGGCCCATCCCGACCCGCGAAGGAGGCCCATGCTGGAACCCTGGCCCGCGTTCATCGTCGCCCTGCTCGTGTGCGTCCTGGGCGCCGTGCTCCTGACAGCGGTGCTGGCGCTGTCGATGCGCCTGATCGCCCGCCGGCGCACGTGGCCGCGCGAGCTGATCACCCACGCGCGCACCCCCTTCCGCATGATGCTGATCGTGCTGGCGACGTGGATCGCCGTCGTGGCCAGGTTCCCCGAGCGCGAGTGGATGCCCGGCATCTCGCAGGGCCTGTCGATCGCCGCCATCGTCGTCGCGGCCTGGTTGCTCGGCGGGCTCGTGATGTTCGTCACGGCGCAAGCCCTCGGCCGCTACCGGATCGACATCCCCGACAACCGCGTGGCCCGCCGCATCCGCACGCAGACGCTCATCCTGCGTCGCCTCGCGATCGCCGGGATCGTCGTGATCGCCCTCGGCGCCGTGCTGCTGACGTTCCCCGCCGTGCGCGCCGTGGGGGCCAGCCTGCTCGCGTCTGCGGGCATCCTGTCGGTCGTGGCGGGCTTGGCGGCCCAATCGGTGCTGGCAAACATGTTCGCCGGCCTGCAGCTGGTGTTCAGCGACGCCCTGCGGGTCGATGACGTGATCGTCGTCGAGGGCGAGTGGGGAAAGGTGGGCGAGATCACCCTCAGCTATGTGGTGCTCGACCTCTGGGACGACCGGCGCCTCGTGCTGCCGTGCACGTACTTCACCACCAACCCGTTCCAGAACTGGACCCGCCAGGGCTCGGAGCTGCTGGGCTCGGTCGAGCTCGACGTCGACTGGCGCGTGTCGACGACCCGGATGCGCGCGCACCTCGACACCGTGCTGGCGCAGACCCCCCTGTGGGACGGTCGCGCGTCGGTGCTGCAGGTGACGGAGGCGACGGGCGGGCTCATCCGCGTGCGCATCCTCGTCACGGCCCGCGACGCACCGACCCTGTTCGACCTGCGTTGCGTCGTGCGGGAGGCGATGGTGCTCTGGGTGCAGGAGCACAACCCCCGGGCCCTGCCCGTGCAGCGGGTGATGATGACCGACGACGTCGAGGATCCCGTGCGCGCCGCGGGCAGCGAGCAGGTCGCCCCGACGGACGCCGGTCTCTTCAGCGGCAGTGAGAAGGCCGAGGAGCGCGCCGCGCACTTCACCCAGTCGATGCCGGTGATCCCGCCGAGGGAGCGCTAGCGTCTGATCCGTGGATGCGGACATCGTCGTCGTCGGAGCCGGGCTCGCCGGACTCGTGGCAGCGGCCGAGGCGGCGGATGCCGGTCGCTCGGTCGTGCTCGTGGATCAGGAGGGCGAGCAGAGCCTCGGCGGCCAGGCGTTCTGGAGTCTCGGCGGCCTGTTCCTGATCGACAGCCCCGAACAGCGCAGGATGCGCGTGCGCGACTCGCTCGAGCTGGCCCGGCAGGACTGGTTCGGCAGCGCGCAGTTCGATCGCGCCGAGGACCGCTGGCCCCGAGCGTGGGCCGAGGCGTACCTCGACTTCGCCGCGGGCGAGAAGCGCGCGTGGCTGCGGACGATGGGCCACCGCATCTTCCCCGTGGTCGGGTGGGCGGAGCGCGGCGACGGCACCGCCGGCGGGCATGGCAACTCGGTGCCGCGCTTCCACATCACCTGGGGCACCGGCCCGGGCGTCGTGGAGCCGTTCGAGAGGCGGGTGCGCACGCACGCGGAGGCGGGTCGCATCCGGTTCGCGTTCCGGCACCGGGTCGACGGGCTGGTGCGCGACGGGGGCGCCGTCACGGGCGTACGGGGCGCCGTTCTCGAGCCGAGCGACGTCGCCCGCGGGCGTCCGTCCAGCCGCGTCGCGGTGGCCGAGTTCGAGCTGCATGCGCAGGCCGTGATCGTGACGTCAGGCGGCATCGGCGGCGACCACGACCTCGTGCGCGCCGCTTGGCCCGAGCGGCTCGGCACTCCCCCGCGCTCCATGGTCAGCGGCGTGCCGGCGCACGTGGACGGCCGCATGCTGCGCCTCACGCAGGACGCCGGGGCGAGCGTCATCAACCCCGACCGGATGTGGCACTACGTCGAGGGCCTGCGCAACTGGGACCCGGTGTGGCAGAACCACGGCATCCGCATCCTGCCCGGGCCGTCGTCGCTGTGGCTCGACGCGACCGGCCGACGTCTGCCCGCCCCCTACCACCCGGGCTTCGACACGCTCGGCACGCTGAAGCACCTGCGCGGCACGGGCTACGACTACTCATGGTTCGTGCTCACCCAGAGGATCATCGAGAAGGAGTTCGCCCTCTCGGGATCGGAGCAGAACCCGGACCTGACGGGCCGCGACATGAAGCTGCTGCTGCAGCGCCTGGGCTCCGGTGCACCCGGGCCCGTGGAGGCGTTCAAGGAGCACGGCGAGGACTTCGTGGTGGCCGACACGCTGACCGAGCTGGTCGCCGGCATGAACCGCCTCGCGCAGGCCGAGCCGACCGGACCGCGGATCGACGAAGAGGCGCTGCGCCGCCTCGTCGAGGCGCGGGATCGAGAGATCGCCAACCCCTTCTCGAAGGACGCGCAGGTCACCGCGCTGCGCGGCGCGCGCACCTATCTCGGCGACAAGCTCGTGCGGGTGGCCAAGCCCCACCGCCTGCTCGACCCGAAAGCCGGGCCGCTCATCGCGGTCAAGCTGCACATCCTGTCGCGCAAGACGCTCGGCGGGCTCGAGACCGACCTGCGGGGCCGGTGCCTGGAGCCGTCGCCCGACGGATCGGGCACGCCCATCCCGGGCCTGTACGCGGCCGGCGAGGTGGCCGGGTTCGGCGGCGGCGGGATGATGGGCTACAACGCACTGGAGGGCACGTTCCTCGGGGGCTGCCTGTTCTCCGGCCGGGTGGCGGGCCGCGCCGCGGCCGCCGCGGTGGGCTGAACCGCTCAGACCTCGAGGTCGATGGCGTAGCGCGCCGAGCGGATGGTGCCGATGTAGTCGGCGGCCTTCACGTGCTCGGGATGCACCTGGTACGCCTCGAGCGCCGCGAGGTCGTCGAAATCGGCGATCAGGATGAAGTCGGCGTTGCGACCGTCGTAGGCGACATTGCGCGACACCTGCATCGACCGCAGACCCGGCACGACGCCCACGAGCCCCTCGAGCGCCACCCGCGCGGCCTCGACCTGGGCGTCCTTCTCCGCGGGGTCGGTCGTGGTGAGCTCGAACAGCACGATGTGGCGGATCATCCGGTTCTCCTTGTTCGGGTCAGATATCAGGATCGGGGCGCGGATCAGGCGGGGGCGGACGCGGCCTCATCGAGCGCGGCGCGCAGGCGGTCGGGCGAGACCCGCCAATGCCCGTGCAGCTGCCCGTCGATGAGCACGACCGGGATCTTCTCCCACCACAGGTCGTACAGGGCCGGGTCGTCCTGGATGGACGCTTCGCGCACCTCGATGCGCTCCGCCACCTCGTCGGGCAGGTCGGCGAGCACCTGGTCGACCACGTCGCGCGCGACGTCGCACAGGTGGCAGCCCGACCTGCCGATCAGGGTGAGGGTCGTCACGCCGCGCCCGTCAGAGCTCGACGGGGTAGCCGGCCTCGCGCCATGCGCTCGTGCCGCCGGCGACGTTGGTCACCTCATACCCGCGCTGGCTCAGCGCCTCGACGACGCGGCCTGAGCGGCCTCCCAGCTCGCAGATCACGTCGAACGGCTCGGCCGGCAGGTCGCCGATGCGCTCTCCCAGCTGCGACATGGGGATGTTGACGGCCCCGAGCACGTGGCCCGCCTCGAACTCGTGCACCTCGCGCACGTCGACCAGCGGGACATCCTTGCGGGCGTGGAGCTCCTGCACCGAGATCTCGTTCATACGTCCATCGTGACAGACGGCGGGCTCACCGGCCCCGGACACCAGAAACGCCGGCCCGAAACGGGACCGGCGTCAGTGGCTGCAGTCGCTTACTTCTTGTTGCGACGCTGGTGGCGAGTCTTGCGAAGCAGCTTGCGGTGCTTCTTCTTCGCCATGCGCTTGCGGCGCTTCTTGATGACAGAACCCATGGAAACCTCACGATGTCAGGGGGTTGGACGCCGAGCTGGCGGCGTCCGGGATCGAGCACAGCGGAAGCGTGCCTTCGGGACAGTTTACCCTATGCGGCGAGTCGAGCCTGCGGGCCGCCGGATGTCGCCGCGCGGGCCTCAGCCGACGTCGGCGATGGGGCGCTGCAGCGCCTCCGTCACGGCAGACTCGGGGACGCGGTAGCTGCGGCCGAAACGCACGGCGGGCAGCTCACCCGCGTGGACGAGCCGGTACACGGTCATCTTGGACACGCGCATGATCTCGGCGACCTCGGCGACGGTCAGAAACCGCACATCCGGCATCTCAGGCACAGGGCCTCCCCCTCTTCAACTGCCGTTCACTTTAGGGGGTCAGCGGGTCTGATGTAAACCTGAGTGGCCGCTGTGACGACTGTGATTGGCGCTGGGGATATGTCGACATATCCGCGTCGTGGTGCGCGAGCTCATGAAACCGGTGGGTCGACCAGCGCGCTCTCGGCCACTGATCAACCCACCGGCGGGGCATCCCCCCGCCCCGAGCCTCAACGAGGCGAGCGCTGGGGTCGCGCGCCGCATGATGCTCCAGTGCGTCCTCTGTGAATATATCCATATTCTGGATGCGTTGGCTACCCGGCTTTGTCGATGATGTGCAACGAACAGGGGCTTTTACCCCCCGTTTTCGTCCTCGTCGAGTTCCGTCCAGGCGTTGTCCGGCACCCCGTTGACCGCCTCACGGGCATCAGGAACGCCGACGCGCTGCGCCGTCACATCACGCGGTATCAGGGCGAACCCCTGCCAGTGCACATCCATTGGCGACTGGTCCTCATCACGCACGACGTGGTGGAACCCGACGGCGATCCACGACACCACGTCGCGCAAGGACTCGCCCGCGCCCGCCGCGACATAGTCCGGGACGCCCGCCCCGCAGCCTGCGCTGTTGCGCGCCGCCAGCAACTCGCAGTCATCCGCGTTGGTGAACGCGACGTCATATCCGTCTGTACCGCCGCGCGCGTGGTCCTCGGTGAAGACGAAGGAGTCCGACTTGTCGAGCTCGATCTGGTACGAGATGGGGTGTCCATCCGCATTGCGCACGTCTGGCGCCACCACGCGCCACCAGCGCCGATCCACCCACGCCGCCGTCGTCGGCTCGGGGATGCGCTGCAAGGTGCCGTCAAGGATCCGGGACTCCGTTCCGCTCGCCGATGTCGGCGCCGCGTCGTACTGCTCGACAGCGAGCGCGCCGGGGTCGTCCAGCGCCCAATGGACACGCCATACGGCGTTGTGCGCATGACTGGCTGCGTGTGCCGTGTCGCCCTCGCCGACGGCCGCCCCATGGTCGTGGTCGGTGAAGTCGAACGGCGAGATGTCGCCGGTCGCTCCCAGACGCGACCGGATGACGCCGTCCGAGCCGAACGAGTACTCCGAGATGTACTCGTACCAGCCGACCTTCGAGATGGTCGACAATCTCCACTCGCGGCGACGGTCCACCTGCAGCGGCCCGTCGGCGGAGCGATACGCGATGCCGCCGTCGAGATCCTCCGCGCACAGCACAGGGCGGCGCTCGATGTCGCCGAAGGTGCCGTCGCCGATGTCAGGGATGTCCGTGGCGATCCGTTCGCCGAGACACTCGGTCTCGGTCAGCGTCTGCATCTTCGCGCTGCCGAATCCGGCCTCTGTGAGGTCATACGTGGTGCGTTCGCCGGTGTCGTATGGGACTTCCAGCTGCGCGAGTGCCAGCTGCTTCGCGACGAGAACCGCCCGCCCTCCGGTCGGCGTGAAGCGGATGTCGGTCAGCACGAGGCCGCGTCGAGGGTCGACACCCCAGCAGAGCGACCACGCGCTTCCCGAATCGAAGGCGATGCCCAGCGCCTCGCCCTGTGCGCAGGGCGGCGCGGGCGCGGCAGAGGCCGGCACAGCGGATACCGGCCTCGTCTCCGAGGTGCACGAGACCACGCTCGCCGCGGCCGCCGACATCACCACGAGGGCGGTCAGCCTTATCACCGCTCTGGTCACGCGCATATGGCTCCTGCGTACGGAAAGGACCGGCGGCGGCCCGCTCTCGGAAGGCCGCCGCCGGTCTGGGGGGTCAGTCCTTCGCGATCGCCTCCTTCCGACGAGCGATCACAAGCGCGGCGCCGGCGCCGAGCAGCAGCATCCCGACAGGCGCCACCGGACCGAGCGCGCCACCCGTGGACGCCAGTCCCCACGCCCCGCGGCTCGCGACGACACGGAGCGCGCCCTCCGCCGCGCCGCCGTCGCCGTCCTCGACGACCACGGTGTAGTCCCCGGGCTCGGTCGCCACCGGAACGGTGACATCGACCTCGAAGCCGCAGTCGGCGCCGACGGTGACGAGCACCGGCACGCGCAGAACGGCATCGCCCTCGGCGTCGAACAGCTGCACCGACGCCACGGTTCCGGCCGCGAAGCCGGTGCCGCGGGCCGTCACCCGATCACCGGGCGCTGCCACGGCCGGGGTGAGGGTCATGCTCGGGTCGCTGCAGTCGGCGCCGATGAGGCTCGCCGTGACGAGCACCTCGTCGGAGCGCGCTGCGCCCTCCGCGTCGGTGGCCGTCACGACGTAGGTGCCCTGCGCTGCATCGACCGCGAACGAGATCACGGTGCCCGCGGGCAGGTTGCCGTCCCCCGCTGTCGTGACCACGATCGGGTCACCGACGGCTGCTCCGGCCGGGTCGGTCACCGTGATCGTGACCTGCGAGTCGGGCAGCCAGCCCCCCGACGTGATGCCCGCGTCACCGCCGGCCGGAACCGGGGAGGTGACGTCGAACGTCGGCGCGTAGACCGCCAGTGCGGTGGCGAACTGCTCGCCCCCGGCGTCCTCGGCGACGACGTCGTAGACACCCGCCTCGGCTGCCAGCGGCACCGCCAGGCTCGTGCCCTCGGGCAGCTGCCCATCGGCATCCGCCGTCACCGTCACGGGCTCGACGACTTCTTCACCGCTCGCTGCGAGCATGCGCAACGAGACGGATGCGCCGGGCGTGAACCCCGCTGAGTCGGTCACCGCCGCCTCTTCGCCGGCCGCGACCGGCGATTGGATGGCGATGAACAGCGGCAGCGCGCTCGCGAGGGCCACGGTGAGCGGCGCCTCCACCTCCGCGCCGGTCTCGTCCGAGGCGACCACGGTGTAGTCACCGGGCACCGCGTCATCCGGAACCGCGACGACCACACCAGCCGGCACGTCGCCGTCGGCGTCGGCCGTGACCGTGACCGGTTCGCCCACCGGAGCCCCGTCGCCGTCGACCAGCTGGAGCGTGACCTCGGAGGCCGGCAGCCAGCCCCCCGACGTGATCGCAGTCGCGCCTCCGGCCAGGACCGGAGACGAAGCCACGAGCGTCGGGGCGTAGACCTCGACCGCAGCCGAGACGGTGTTGCCCTCTCCGTCGGCGGCGCTGACCGCATAGCCGTCGCCCGCCGCCGCGTCGGCGGGGATGGGAACGACCGTGCCGGCCGGAACATCGCCGTCGGCATCGGTGGTCACCACGACGGGGTCGCCGAGTGCGACGTCGTCGCCATCGAGCAGCTGCAGCGTGACCTCGGACTCCGCGGCCCAGCCGCCGGACGTGACCTCCGACTCCCCACCGGCCGGAACCGGCGACGACGCCTCCAGCACAGGTGCGAGCGCCGCGGCCTCCTCGATCTCGAGCGGCGCCGCCAGCTCGGCCCCGTTCTCGTCCGTCGCGACCACGGTGTACGCCCCCGGCGCCAGGTCGGTCGGAACCGGGATGACGGTGTCGGCCGGAACGTCGCCGTTCGCGTCCGTGGTCACCGTGATGGGGTCGCCCACGGGGTTGCCGTCGGCGTCCGTGAGCTGGAGCGTGACCTCCGACTCGGGCAGCCACCCGGTCGACGTGATCGCGCTCTCACCCCCCGCCGGAACCGGCGACGACGCCTCCAGCGTTGGAGCGTAGACCGCCACCGGCGCCGCCGCGTCGTTGCCGTCCGCGTCCGTCCCGACCACCGTGTACTCACCCGCGACCGCGTCCGCCGGAACCGGGACCACCGTCCCAGCCGGAACACCCCCGTCGGCGTCGGTGGTCACCTCGACCGGATCGCCCACCGCCGTCATATCAGCCGCGTGCAACTGGAACGACACCACCGACTCCGGCAGCCAGCCACCAGAGGTCAGCTCAGACTCCCCACCGGCCGGAACCGGCGACGACGCCTCCAGCGTCGGCGTCAGCACCACCTCCGACACCTCAACCGGAGCCGACACCTCCGCACCGTTCGCATCGGAACCCACCACCGAGTAGTCGCCGGGGGCCGTGCCCTCCGGGACCGTCACACAAGTGTCCGCCGGAACGTCGCCGTCAGCGTCAGCCGCGACCTCCGCGGCCGCACCCACCGGGGCACCCGCGCCGTCCACCAGCTGCAGGGTCACCGTGGAGCCGCCGATCCATCCGCCGGAGGTCACCGTGGTGCAGGAGCCCGCTGCGACCGGCGTGGTCGCCTCCAGGGTGGGCGCGTAGACCTCGACGACGTCCTCCGCAGAGGTGCCGTCGGGATCTGTGGCCGTGAGCGTGTAATCGCCCGGCGGCGCGTCAGCCGGGACGGGCACGACCGTGTCGGCCGGGACGTCGCCGTTCGGGTCGGTCGTGACGACCACCGGGTCGCCCACCGCGTTTCCATCGGCGTCCGCCAACTGCAGCGTCACGTCGGTCTCAGGGTCCCAGCCGCCCGAAGCGACCGTGATGTCCGTGCCGGCGGGTGCCGGCGACGAAGCGTCCAGGACCGGCGTGCCGGGCGCCGCGACCGTCACCGGACCTTCGGCGGTGTTTCCGTTGTCGTCCGTGCCGATGACCGTGTAATCCCCAGGGGCCGTGCCCTCGGGGATGGGCACGCACGTGTCCGTCGGAAGCGAGCCGTTCTCATCCGCTGTCGCCGCGACGGGGTCGCCCACGGGTTTGCCGTCGGCATCCGTCAGCTGCAGGCTCACGGCCGCGCCGGGCAGCCATCCGCTCGACGTGATCGCGGCGCAGTCCTGCGGCAGAACCGGAGTCTGCACCTCGAGGGCCGGGTCGTAGACGGTCACGACCGCCTCGGCGGCGTTTCCATCCGGGTCGGCCGCGACGACCGTGTAGTCGCCGGGGGCCGTGCCCTCCGGGATCGTCACGCACGTGTCCGCGGGCAGGGCGCCCTCGGCGTCCGCGGCGACGACGACCGGCTCACCCACGGGGTTGCCCTCCGCGTCGGTCAGCTGGAGCGTGACGTCGACTCCGGGCGTCCAACCGCTCGACGTCACGACCGCGCAGTCACCGGGAACGAGCGGCGTCTCGACCTCGAGCGCCGGAGCGGCCAGCGCGCGACAGGCATCCACTCGGACGCCGGCATTGCCCAGGCCGATGCGCGGCGCCGTCTGACCCGGCACCCTGCAGAAGGCCGATGCTCAGCGCAGACACCTCAAGGCTGCTGATCGCCTCGGTGCCGTCGGGCAGCGTGCACGACTCGGTCACGTGGTGGTTGAGCTGCACCGACAGCACCTGCGCGGCGAGCTCCAGGATGGGCTCGACCACCTGACGGACCGGCACGGTGATGGCGTTCGTCTTCACGTCGCCGATAGCCACGTCGAAGATCGCCTGAGCGCCGTTGTCCAGCAGCGTCTGCAGCGCGGGCGCCACGATCGCGGTGAGCGCGGGACGGATCACCGTGGTCATCGCCGCGTTCAGCGTGGTGCACGCCACGGTTCCGGTGATACCGCTGCCGACGCAGTCCGTCTCGGCGATGATGTCGCCGTTCAGGCCCAGCGAGAGCGACTTGGTCGCGTTCGGAACGGTGAACGTCATGTCGATCGTGATGGCGTTCAGCGCGTTCTCCACCGCACCGGCGGCGATGTCGAGCGCCGCATTCATCACGTCGTGCACCGACTCGGCGACCATCGGGTAGATCTCGTCGTCGATCAGCTCCGTGTTCGGGTCCTGGTTGTTGATGCCGGTCGGGCGCTCAGGGTCGTCCGGGCGCTCGCCGTCCATGATGTTGTCCAGGTGGATGGTGGCGGTACCGGTTCCGAAGTCGATCGACAGGATGGTGTTCTCCGTGTCGCAGACGTTCTCGCCCGCAGCCGGGTCCACGGTCACCGAGGAGCAGATCGGCTGCTCGAGCAGCTCAGAGAAGACCTGCTGCTGGATGTCCGAGTTGATCTGGACGTCCGCCGAGACGCCGGTGGCGCCGAGGATCGTGCCGAGGTCGAAGATGCTGTTGATCGAGTCGCGGATCTGCGTCTCGAAGCTGCCGATGGCTGTGTACATCATGTCGGCGGCGTCGTCGATGAGCTGCGAGTGCAGCAGCAGGCTGGCCTCGGCGACGCGGTACTGGCCCAATCCGCCGACGCCGTCGGGGTCCTGGAACACGCCGTCGATCGCCTGCACGTGAGCGCCGCCCGCCCCCAGCAGGAGGTCGGCCTGGTCGAGGGCGAGGTCGGTCACGCCGGCGACGCCAGCGGCCTCGAACAGCGAGAGCAGGTCGATCGTCGCTGTGCCGAAGTCCGCGTTCGAGCCATCGAGAGTCACGGCGCCGTCACCTCCGGCCAGGCCCGAGATGGCTTCGCCGTTGAACTCGTCCGACGCGGTCGACTGGCTGAGCAGCGCGCCAAGCTGGCCGAAGTCGATGATCTGGTCGAGCGGGAGCTGGATGCCTCCCACATCGACGAGTTGGGAGCCGAGCACCTCGGCATTGAGGATGTCGGAGGTGACGGGGCCCGGGTTCGTCGGGAATCCGGCCTCGGAATCCGCCCCGCCGACGAGCTCGGCGTCCAGAATGCTCGATCCCAGGACGCTGGCCTCCGCTTCGGCCGGATCGCTCGGATAGCTGTCGAGCCCGGCCGCGAACGCCACACCGGTCGCAGCGATACCCATCGCCGCGACGGTGGCGACGGCCGTCCCCGCGACGAGGCTCCCCCTGCCGCGCCGTTCTGCATCACTCCGACTGCCACGCAGACGCGACAGCACACGGTGGACCTGCATGATCCTCCCCCTTTTCTCTCGAAAAGCGGGCCCCCCAGGATCGGCACACGCCGATGAGCACCACTGCGCTGTCAGTATTGCGGTATCCGAAGGGCCATGTCCACCCCTTCCTGAGAATTCGCCGACAGCGCGGTCACCCCCACGGCCGGCTCTGCGGAGCGCCTCCCCACGCCGGGACCGAGGCTCGACGTCGAACCGCTCGCGGCGCAGCTCCGCGCGCGCCATCGTGACTGCGGGCCACGCTCGAGGTCACAGGCGGAGCCGATATCCCGGCGTCATCGTCGCATGCCGCCGCGCGCATGCAGCTGCCCGCTTCGGGTGGGAAGCTCAGGCGCCGAGACGCTTCAGCGCGGTCTGCACCACGCTCTTGGCGGATGCGGCGGCACGGCCGACGGCCTCGGCCGCGCGGGCCGCGGGCTCGGGCAGCTGCGGCGCCTCGAGAGCCGCGACGTCCTCGAAGTCGCCCTCTTCGACGAAGAACGGCACCAGCCAGTCGTCCACCTGCTCGAGCGGAGCCGGCGAGAGGCTGTAATAGCGGTGCTGGCCCTCCTCGCGCACCGAGACGAGTCCCGCCTCGCGCAGCACCTTGAGGTGCTTCGAGACCGTGGGCTGGCTGACCCCGAGCGCCGCGACGATCTGCGACACGCTGGTGCCGGTGTCGGCCTCCGACGAACGTCGCAGCAGCAGCTGCAGGATCTCGCGCCTCGTGCCGTCCGCGATCACGTCGAAGATGTCCGCCATGCTGGTTAGGGTAGCCGCGCAGCCAGCGGAGTACCATGTCACGGGCCCGGGCGCGCACCCATTCGTGCGGTCGGCGGGCTCGGCTCAGGGCCGCGCGATAGACCGAGGGGGATGTGCATGGCGCCGACCGCGTCTTCCGTGCCCCGTGAGGCATGGAACCGCTTCGGACGTGCGGTCGGCGGTTTCTTCCGCGATTTCGCCACGTCCTCGCCGTCGCGCTTCGCGATCCTCGTGTTCGTCACGCTGATCCTGATCTTCACGGCGCTGCTGTCGCTTCCTATCGCGTCGGCCGACCGGCAGGTCACCCGGCTGGCCGACGCGCTCTTCACCGCGGTCTCGACGATCTGCGTCACCGGGCTCACCACGGTCGACATGGCATCGCACTGGTCGCCGTTCGGCAAGGGCGTCATCTTCGTCGGCGTCAACATCGGCGGCATGGGCGCCCTCACGCTCGCGTCGATGCTCGGGCTGATCGTGTCGAAGCGACTGGGCCTGCGGGCCAAGCTCATCGCGGCGGGAGACACCAATCCCCTGCGCTCGCACGGCGGCCCGGTCAGCGAGAGCCAGACCGTGCGCCTCGGCGAGGTCGGCCAGCTGCTGCGCACCGTGGCCCTCTCGACCGTCATCATCGAGGGTGCCGTCGCGGTGCTGCTGTACCTGCCGATCGTGCGCGCGGGATACAGCTGGATCGACGCGCTCTGGATCGCCCCCGAGTACGCCGCGATGTCGTTCACGAACACCGGCTTCACCCTCAACGACCGGGGGCTGGAGGCGTTCCAGTACGACTACTTCTTCATGAGCGTGCTCATGCTGAGCGTGTTCCTGGGCAGCATCGGGTTCCCGGTGATCTACGCCCTCTCGAAGCAGCTCCTCGAGCCGCGCCGCTGGGCGTTGCACGTCAAGCTCACGCTCGTGACCACGGTCATCCTGTTCGTGCTCGGTGCCGCCGCGTTCCTCGCGCTCGAGTACGAGAACCCCGGCACGTTCGGCACCCGGGATGCGTGGGACACGACGTTCCAGGCGTTCTTCCTGTCGGCCATGACGCGCTCGGGCGGCTTCTCGGTGATCGACATCGGCGAGCTCAACGGCTCGTCGATGGTGGTCGGATCGATGCTCATGTTCGTCGGCGGCGGGTCGGCGTCGACGGCGGGCGGCATCAAGGTGACCACGCTCGCCGTGCTCGCCCTCGCGGTGTGGTCGGAGGCGAAGGGCCGCTCGAGCGTCGAGGCGTTCGGCCGACGCATCCCGAGCGACGTGCAGCGCGTCGCCGTCGCGGTGCTCGCGTGGGGCGCCACCATCGTGGCGCTCGCGACCATCGTCATCGCCCAGATCACGAAGGCGCCGATCGCCGAGGTGCTGTTCGACGTCATCTCGGGTTTCGCGACGGTGGGCCTGTCGACGGGGCTGACGGCGACGCTCCCCGACCCCGCCACCTACGTGCTCGCCGTGACGATCGTGATGGGCCGCGTTGGTACAGTGACACTCGCCGCCGCGGTCGCGGCGACGTCCCGTTCGCAGCACTACTCGCTGCCCGTCGAGAGGCCGATCGTTGGTTGAGCAGATCCGCAGCGACGCTCCCGTCCTCGTGATCGGCCTCGGCCGGTTCGGCGCCGCATGCGCCGGCGAGCTCGACCGGCTCGACCGCGATGTGCTCGCGATCGACGCCGACCTCGGCCTGGTGCAGAAGTGGTCGGAGCGCGTCACCCACACCGTGCAGGCAGACGCCCGCAACATCGAGGCGCTCAAGCAGATCGGAGCGCAGGACTTCCAGGTGGCGGTCGTCGCGGTCGGCTCGAGCATCGAGGCGTCCGTGCTGATCACCGCGAACCTCGTCGACCTCAAGGTGCCCCAGATCTGGGCCAAGGCGGTGTCGCAGTCGCACGGCAAGATCCTGGCCCGCGTCGGCGCGAACCATGTCATCTATCCCGAGCGCGAGGCCGGGGAGCGCGTCGCCCACCTTGTGAGCGGCCGCATGCTCGACTTCATCCGGTTCGACGACGACTTCGTGCTCGCCAAGATGTATCCGCCCAAGTTCGTGCGCGGCGTCGGGCTGAACGAGTCGGGCGTGCGCACCAAGTACAACGTCACGGTCGTGGGCATCAAGAGCCCCGGCAAGCCGTTCCGCTACGCGGAGGCGAACACGGTCGTCACGAACCACGACCTCATCATCGTGTCGGGCTCCAACGCCGACGTCGAGCGCTTCGCGGCCCTCGACAGATGACGTCGCTCGCGCGTCCCGCATCCGCTCGGGCGCCGCTCGCGTCTGCGGCGACCGGTCCCCTCACTCGGAGCGCGCGATCGCCTCGGTGACAGGCGGAGCCTCTCCCGCGAGCTCCTTGGCGCGGGCCAGGGCCGCGGCGGTCGCCTCGCGGAAGATCCCGCCCAGGTCGGCGCGCTCGAGCACCGCGACGGCGCGTTCGGTCGTGCCCTTGGGGCTGGTCACCCGGCGGCGCAGCTCGGCGGGATCCTCGCCGGTGTGCTCGAGCAGCGCGGCGGCGCCGATGAACGTGCCCTCGGCCATCGTGCGGGCATCCTGCTCGTCGAAGCCGCGGTCCATCGCGGCGCGCGTGAGCTCCTCGATCAACAGGAAGACGTAAGCGGGGCCGGAGCCCGAGATCGTCGAGAGGGCGTCGATGCGCTCCTCCGGCAGCTCGATCACCGTGCCGACGGTCTCGAACAGGCGGCGCGCGATCGCGGTCTCCTCGGGCGCGGTGCCCGGGCCGGCCGCGAGGCCCGTGACGCCCTTGCCGACGAGCGACGGGGTGTTGGGCATCGAGCGCAGCGCGGTCACGCCCTCGCCCAGGATCGAGCGGAAGGTCTGCAGCGTGACACCGGCAGCCAGGCTGACCACGATCGCGTCGTCGCGCACGTGCGGGGCGATCTCGCGCAGGAGGTCGGGCACCATGGCGGGCTTCACCCCGATCAGCAGCACGCGCGCCTCGGCTGCGGCGCGCGCGTTGCCCTCGGGCTCGCGCTCCAGCGCGATGCTGCGCACATCGTCGAGCGCGGCCAGCTCGGCCGCCTTGTCGGCGGTGCGGTTGGTCGCGACGATGCCGCCGTCGACCGGGATCCCGCTGGCGACGACGCCTCGCAGGATGGCGCCGCCCATCGAACCGGCACCGAGGAACGCGAGCGAGGGCAGCGTGTCAGCCATGCTCCGATTCTAGGGAGCCGGCACCGGCGGCCGCGGGCGCCTGGCCGCGGGACGCCGTCGGCGCAAGGCTCCCCGACGATGTCGCCGCCTCGCCATAGACTCAGGCCCATGAGTGCACACGGCGGTGGCAAGGCGATCCTGGCGGCCTTCCTGGCCAACATGGGCATCGCGATCGCGAAGTTCATCGGCTGGCTTCTGTCCGGCTCGGCGTCGATGCTGGCCGAGGCGATCCACTCGGTCGCCGACTCGGGCAACCAGCTGCTGCTGATGCTCGGCGGAAAGCGCGCGCAGCGCTCGGCCGACCGCGAGCACCCCTTCGGCTACGGTCGCGAGCGCTACGTGTACGCGTTCGTCGTCGCGATCATCCTGTTCTCGGTGGGCGGTCTCTTCTCGATCTACGAGGGCGTCGAGAAGCTCACGCACCCGCACGAGCTCGACCCGCAGTGGCAGTGGCTGCCCGTGGTGATCCTGGTCGTCGCGATCGGCCTGGAGTCGTTCTCGCTGCGTACCGCGGTCAAGGAGAGCAACCTGGTGCGGGAGAAGGGCCAGTCGTGGGTGTCGTTCGTGCGGCGGGCCAAGGCGCCGGAGCTGCCGGTCGTGCTGCTCGAGGACGTCGCGGCCCTGCTGGGTCTGATCTTCGCCCTGTTCGGCGTGGGCATGACCATCATCACGGGCAACACCTTCTTCGACGCCCTGGGCACCCTGATGATCGGCGCCCTGCTGATCCTGGTGGCGATCGTGCTGGGCATCGAGACCAAGAGCCTGCTGGTGGGAGAGGGCGCCACGGTGGGCGACTTCGACCGGATCGTCACCGCGATCGAGAAGGGCCCGGAGGTCGACAAGCTCATCCACATCAAGACGCTCTACGTCGGCCCCGAGGAGCTGCTCGTGGCAGCGAAGGTCGGACTGCCCCGCGACAAGTCGCTGTTCGAGGTCGCGGCCGACATCAACACCGTCGAGAAGCGCATCCGGGAAGCCGTGCCGATCGCGCGCATCATCTATCTCGAACCGGATGTCTACCGCCCCGCGGGCGAGTCCCTGCCGACCGAGGCCGTGATCCTGAAGTCGTCGGACTGAGGCGGGAGCGCGAGCGGCGAGTCATGAGCATGGAGTACTGCGTCTTCACCGAGCCCCAGCAGGGCGCGAGCTACGACACCCAGCGCGTGTTCGCACAGACGGCCGAGCGCCTGGGCTTCCACGGGTTCTTCCGTTCCGACCACTACCTGGCCATGGGCGACAGCGACGGTCTGCCCGGGCCGACCGACGCCTGGACGACGCTCGCGGGGCTGGCCCGCGAGACCGAGCGCATCCGGCTCGGCACTCTCGTCTCGTCGATCACCTATCGTGTTCCGGGCGTCCTCGCCATCCAGGTGGCCCAGGTCGATGAGATGTCGGGCGGCCGTGCCGAGCTCGGTCTCGGCACCGGATGGTTCGAGGCCGAGCACCGCGCCTACGGCATCCCGTTCCCCGAGAAGCGCTTCGACCTGCTCGAGGAGCAGCTGCAGATCGTGAACGGCCTGTGGGCCACGCCGCCGGGCGAGCGATTCAGCTTCCGCGGCGCGCACTACGAGCTGACCGGCTCCCCCGCCCTGCCGAAGCCGACGCAGCCCCGCATCCCGGTGATCGTGGGCGGCGGCGGCCCTCGACGCACGCCCGCGCTCGCGGCGGCGCACGCGACCGAGTTCAACATCGGCTTCCAGCCCGAGATGGTGATCGCCGACAAGTTCGCCGGCGTGCTTGCCGCCGCCGAGCGGATCGATCGCGACCCGGAGACGCTCAAGCTGTCGGTCGCGCTGCCCACGCTCGCGGGGCCGTCGCTCTACGATCTCGAACGGCGCGCGATGGCCATCGGGCGCGACCTCACGGGCTTCCGCAACGACACGAACATCTGCGGATCGGCCGGCGAGATCGTCGAGAAGGTCGCCCGGCTCGTCGAGCTGGGGGCCGAGCGCGTCTACTTCCAGCTCATGGATATGACAGACCTCGATCAGCTCGCCTACCTGGGCGAAGAGGTGCTGCCCCAGCTGCCCACCTGAGGTGCTCCATGTGGATCGGCTGGATCGAGTTCGACATCCTGCTCGGCGACGTGCGCTCGCTGAAGGAGAAGCGGTCGGTGATCCGTCCGATCCTGGCCGAGCTGAGCCGCCGCACGGAGGCCTCCGCCGCCGAGGTCGGCGACCACGACCTGCATCGGCGGGCCCGCATCGGGGTCTCGGTCGTGGCTGCCGATCCCGCGCACGTGCGGGACGTGCTCGACCGCGCCGAGCGCCTGCTGGCCGAACGACCTGAGATCACGCTGCTGTCGGCGCATCGCGGACTCGCCTCGAGCGACGACTGACGGCGCGGTTCAGCCGGCGAACAACGTCGCGACGGTGAGCACCACCGCGATCAGGGGGAACGCCCCCTGTGTCGCCGCCGCGCGCAGCATCCGGGGGTCGGACGCCGCGAGATACACCGCGGCCCCCAGCATGCATCCCGTGCCCACCAGGATGAGCGCGGCACCCACGGCCGGAGCCGGCAGCGCCAGCAGGATCCCCACGACCGTGACGACCGCGAGCATCAGGTTGTAGACGCCCTGGTTGGCGGCGAGCCGCCTTGTGGTGGCCGCGTCGCGCTCGCTGGTGCGGAAGATGGCACGCGTGCGCGGCGCCTCCCAGCGCAGCGTCTCGAGCACGAAGATGTATCCGTGGACGAGGGCCGCGAGGGCGGCGAACACGATGGCGCCGATCAGCATGCGCCCACGCTAGCGCCGCCGGGTCAGCCCGGTCAGCGGCGGGCCTCGAAGAACGCGCGCAGCTGGGCCTGGGCCTCGGCCTCGCACACGCCGCCCACGACCTCGGCGCGGTAGGGCAGGCGCCGGTCGCGCACGACGTCGTACATCGATCCGGCAGCCCCGGCCTTGTCGTCCCACGCCCCGAAGACGAGCCGCGAGAGGCGCGCCTGCAGCAGCGCGCCGGCGCACATCAGGCAGGGTTCGAGGGTGACGACGAGCGTGCAGCCATCCAGGTTCCACGACCCGATCGCCCGGGCTGCCTCGCGCATCGCGACGACCTCGGCGTGCGCCGACGGGTCGTGGTCGAGTTCGCGCCGGTTACGCCCCTCGCCGATCACCGCCCCCGACGGGTCGAGCACGATCGCGCCGACCGGAACCTCCCCCGCCGTCGACGCCGCGTCGGCGAGCGCCAGCGCCCGGCGCATCGCGTCGACGTCGCGGAGCTCGGGCTGCATGCAGTCGAGCCTACGGTTCGCACGAGGCGGACGCAGGCATGCCCGGTAGCCTGGGACCATGCGCCTGCACGTCGCCGACCACCCGCTCATCACGCACAAGCTCACGGTGCTGCGCGACAGGAACACCCCGTCGCCGGTGTTCCGCCAGCTGACCGGCGAGCTCGTCACGCTGCTCGCCTACGAGGCGACGCGCAACGTGCGGGTGGAGCCGTTCGAGATCGACACGCCCGTCACGCGCACGACGGGCGTGAAGATCAGCGATCCTCGGCCGCTGGTCGTTCCGATCCTGCGCGCCGGGCTCGGCATGCTCGAGGGCATGGTCAACCTGCTGCCCACGGCCGAGGTCGGCTTCCTCGGCATGGCGCGCGATGAGAAGACCTTCGAGCCGGTGACCTACGCCGAGCGCCTGCCCGACGACCTGAGCGACCGGCAGTGCTTCGTGCTCGACCCCATGCTCGCGACCGGCGGCTCGCTGGGCGCGGCGATCGAGTTCCTGTTCCAGCGCGGCGCGCAGGACGTCACCGCGGTGTGCCTGCTGGGCTCGCCCGAGGGCGTGGAGGCGATCCAGAAGCAGGTCGACGGCCGCGACGTCACGCTCGTGCTGGGCGCGCTCGATGAGCGCCTCAACGAGAAGGGCTACATCGTGCCCGGTCTCGGCGACGCCGGCGACCGTCTCTACGGCACCGTCTGATCCACGCGCTCGAGCGGCGCCTGCGCGACCGCATGCGCGCCCCTCTCCTCCTCCGCCGCGCCGACGAGGCGCGCGAACGCGCTGAGCCGTGCGACGCCTTCCGGCGTGTGCGGCAGGTCGTCGAGCAGCGCGGGCGAGTGGATGAGGTAGGCCGCCACCTTGGCGCGCGACACCGCCACGTTCAGGCGGTTCTGCAGCAGCAGGAAGTCACTGCCCCGCGGGGCGTCGCGGCCGCTCGACGCCGCGAGCGTCACGATCGACACCGCCGCCTCCTGGCCCTGGAAGCGATCGACCGTGCCCACGCGCACCTCGGTCAGCCCCGCCGCGGCGAGCGCCCGCTCGACGCACTGCTGCTGGGCGTTGTAGGGCGCGACGACGATCACGTCGGCCTGGGTCAGCGGTCGCGGTGGGCACGCGGTGCCGGTGCCGCCGTGTCCGATGCGGATGTCGGTGAACGCGCGCCCGAGCACATCCTGCACGACGCGCACCACCTCGGCGGCCTCCTCGGGCGATTCCGTGGCGTTGCCGTGATGGCGCACGGGGAGCACGTGCAGGCCGGGCTCGAGGCCCTCGATCTCGCGCATCGCGGCCGGGCCGTGCGATGCCAGGCGGCCGGCGTACGACAGATGGGACACCGCGGCCGACACCGCAGGGTGCATCCGCCACGACCGTGCGAGGAAGTAGCCGTGGGTCGCGGGGATGACCTGTTCGCCGGCCATCACCCATCCGAGCGCTGAGGTGTCGACGGGCTCGGGATGCGTGCCCTGGCTCACCTGCGGCAGCTGCTGCGGGTCTCCCAGCAGCAGGAGGCGCGTGGCGGCGAGCGACACCGCGATCGTCGAGGCGAGCGAGAACTGCCCCGCCTCGTCGATCACGAGCAGGTCGAGGCTGCCGCGCGGCACCCGCGCCTCGTGCGCGAAGTCCCACGCGGTGCCGCCGATCACGTATCCGCCGGGCCGTTCCGCCGCGAAGGCGGGCACGCCGTTCTTCTGGATCACCGTGAACGCGGGCTCGGCCCCCGTCGTGCCCGACTTGAGCGCCTTGCCGACCAGCGATGCGGGCACGCCCGCGTCGACCACGCGGTCGAGCATGTTCTCGACGACCGCATGCGACTGGGCGACCACGCCGACCTTGAAGCCGTGCTGCTGCACGAGCTGGGCGATGACGTGCGAGCCGACGTAGGTCTTCCCCGTGCCGGGAGGCCCCTGCACCGCGAGGTAGCTGCGATCGAGGTCTCGCACGGCCGCGACGATCGTGGAGACGTCGTCGCCGATCGAACCAGGCAGCGCGCCGGAACGCGTGCGCGGCGGCCGACGGCGCAGGATGTCGGTGGCCGGGTCCTCGGGGAAACCCGCATCCGCGAGCAGCCGCTCCGCCCACGCGTCGATCGACTTCTGCTGGTTGCCTGCCTGCGGCGGAGCCGCCGGCGCGACCGCGACGGGCAGCTCGTGCCACGTCATGCCGCCGATCGAGGTCTCGGATACGACGACACCGTCTTCCAGCTCAGCGACCACCTCGGTGCTGCGGGCGACATGGACCCAGCGCGACGACGCGTCGGCCTCGAACGGCGCGGGGCGGGGATAGAGCAGGAAGGGCTGCGCTCCCTCTTTCAGCCTGGTGCCGGGCGCGACATCTCCGCGCAGCTCGACGACGCGGCGCACCGCGCGGCCGCCCTCGGGCACGTCCCAGTCGTGAAGCACGCGGCTGCGAACGGGATCGACCGAGACGACGTCGCGCGTGTCGGCCCAGAGCGAGAGCGGCTCGCGCAGGCGCTGGAAGTGCCCCTGCCAGAAGCTCTTGCGTTCGCGCGGGTAGTAGTCGATGGCCGCTGCCCCCAGCCGAAGGGCCACGGTATCCGCGGCATCCGGGTCGCGCTCGTCCGCCCGGGCCGCCAGCGCGAGCGCGAGCGGTGAGGGCTCGTACGTGAAGGCCTCGTGATCGTCGCGCCGTGCGGGCACCATGCCCGACTCGCGAGCGCGCTCGACGAGCCAGTCGCGCAGGCGGCGCGTCGACACGCAGTCATAGCGGTTGTAGTCGGCCAGGTCGTCGAGCACGACCTGCGCCGCAGCCGTCTCCCCCGCGGCGAGCAGCTCGCGCGCCTCCACGTAGCGCAGGATCGAGTCGCCGCCCTGCTTGACGTCCTGCGTGCGCACCTCGGCGCCCATGTACAGCGGCTCGAGCTTCTTGATCGAGTACGAGCGCGAGCCCACGCGCAGCGCGCGCCGCACGATCGGGTAGAGGTCGACGAAGAGCTCGTCGCGCAGCATCCGGTCGACGTCGGCCTCGCGCACGCCGTGCCGCGCGGCCATGGCAGCGAGGTGCGTCGGCTCGTACGGTGCGTAGTGGTAGATGTGCATGTCGGGATGCGCCGCCCGGCGGGCCGCGACGAAGTCGCAGAACCGCTCGAGCGCCTGCTTCTCATCCGCGAACGTGTGCGCCCAGAGGGGCGTGTACTGCTCGCGCAGATCGACCCAGCCGAAGAGGTAGTCGATGCCCCAGCGGTCGCCGGTCGCGTCCGGCTCGGTGTAGAGCGGATCTCCCTCGAAATCGAAGAAGATGTCGCCGAGGTCGGGCCGCGGCATCGTGGCGAGCGCCTCGGGCATCACCACCTCGAAGAGGGGCGCGGCGTCGTCCGAGGCGCCGTCCGGGGCCGGAACGCCGGCCGGGCTGGCGATCTGCAGGCGAGCCTGGGTGCGCAGGCCGACGAATGTGTCGGGGTTCATGCCCGCGGGCGCGGCGTCGGCGCGAGCGAGCTCGTCGATCGACCGGATGCCGGCGGCGCGCAGCCGCTCGCGCTGCACCGGCCGCATGCCGGCGACCAGCAGCAGGTCACGGGCGGCGACGACCTCCTGCTCGCACGTGGCGCAGCGCCCGCACGCGACCACGGCGAGATCGCCCCGAGGATCGCCCCACGCGACGGGCTCGCCGGTCGCGCCCAGGTCGAGGCGACGGTCGGCGATCAGCGCGCGGAGGCGGGCGCGGCGCACGCGGAACAGCGGCATGAGATCGTCCACGAGGTGCGTCGAGGTGCTGCCGTCTCCCAGCAGCAGGTCGACCTCGCCGGACCGCGGGACTCCCAGCCGGTCGAGCTGATCGACGTACGCGGCGAGCTGCATGAGCGCCGTGACCTTGGCGCGACGGGCCAGCTTGGAGTCCTGCACCCGCCACCGACCATCGCCCTGGCGGAACAGGAAGTCGGCGAACCCGACGAACTCGGGCGTCGAGAACGCGGCCTGGAAGACGAGGCGGGCATCCGGATCCCGCAGCGCGCGCACGGTGGCGTCGACCGCCGACTCCATCCCGTCCTCGTCGCCGGCGCGCGTGGCGGCGATCTCGATCACGCCGGCGCCGACGTCGCGGCGATACTGCTCGAGCACGCGGGCCTCGTGCGCATCGCCCAGCCGCGCGGCCCGCTCGAGCATCTCGTCCTCGGGCTCCTCGACTTCGGCCACTCGCCCGAGCTTCGCGTCGAGCCTGCGCAGCCACGCGAACTCGCACTCGGCGGCGGCCTTCAGGTCGCTCGCGCTCCAGACGACGCGCTGCTCGGACTCGATGTATCGCACGTTCCGAGGCTAGACGCGGCCACCGACATCCGCGGTCCCGTCAGGACTCCTCGGTCACGTCGTGCGAGGCGCTCACCCGGGGGCCCGGCTCTCGGCGCCGACGCCACATGGCGACGCCGACGCCGAGCGCGACCGCCAGCACCCCGAGCACGAGCGGCACGACCGCGCCGAACCACTCGGGCCGCAGCCCGAACAGCCACGGCCGCACGTTCGCGAACACCTGGTCGAGAGCGACGGGCAGCGCCAGCAGCAGGATGCCCGTGCTGGCCAGGAGCGCGAGCACCGTCCCCCAGATGATGCCCGCCCAGCGGACCGTCGGCTGATTCACGTCACTCATCCCCGTCCTCATACACGTCGATCCGCACATCCACCTCGGGCTGATCGAGCACGATCGTGCGCACGGCGGAACCGGGCTGGTCGCGACGGCTCCACTCGAATCGACCGCCGCGCGGGGTCAGCCGCTGCTCCCCGAGATACGCCCACTCCTCGCCGTACCGCGTGACGGTCACCTCGCCCTCCTCGCCTGTGGTCTCGAAGCGCACGTCCACGCCGGGATAGACCGCGATGTAGACCGTTCCCGTGCCCTTCTCGATGCGGGTGACGCCGCTGCCGCGCGCGTCGCTCGCGACCTCCAGCGAGAGCTCGCCGAATGGCTGCGCGATGGTGTCGTCGCCCTGCCTCAGGGGTACGTAGCGGCCGGGTCCCACGAGGTCGTCGACGGCGTGCACCGCGAGGCCGCTCCCCCCTATCGCCAGCAGGACCACGGCGACGAACGCCAGGAATCCGCTGCGCCGCCGGACCACGCCGGCCAGGATCATCGCAAGCGCCACGACGGCCGCCCCCGTGAGCACGGCCGCCGGCCACGCCCGCTCGGCCGCATTCGGCTGGAAGGCCAGCCACACGGCGGTCGCGCCGATGAGCGCGGTGCCGAAGGTGATCGCGACGAAGGGGATGGAGGTGCGCGGCCTGGTCGCCCGCCTCTCGGCCCGCAGTCGCGCCGCCTCCGCCCGGAACGCGGCACGCTCGGCCTCGCGGCGCGCGCGATCCTCGGCCGCGGCGACCGCGTCGCCCTCGAGCTGTCGCCGGCGCCACTCGTCATGCTGCTCGCGCCAGGCGGCGTGCTGGGCCCGCCACGCGTCGAGGTCGGCCGCCGACGCGAGATCCGACAGCGGCTCGGGCGGCTCCGGCGCCGGCGCCGGCACCGGCGATGCAGAGGAAGGGGGCGGGGCGACACCCGAAGTCGCCCCGCCGGAGACGGCGGCTGTGCCCGACACCCCGCCGTCATCCCCCTGTCGGGGGAAGTCCGCGCGCGCCGGCCGACGCCGGCGCGCGAACCACGCGATGACCACCGCGATCGCCCCGAGGACCGAGAGCCACAGCGCCCACTCGGTCAGCTCCCAGACGAATCGGCCGGGGAACGACGACCAGGCGAAAGCCTCGACCGCGGAGATGCCGAGTGTGACGTGGACGACGGCGAGCACCACCAGACCGGCTGCGCCGAGCAGCGCCGGCCCGGATCCGGCGCGCATCCGCAGCGGGATTCGGCCGCGATCATCGGGCAGCACGGCCCAGGCCAGCGCGTAGATCCACAGCAGGGGGAACCCGAGCACCGTGGCCACCACCGCGATCCCGCGCACCACGGTCGCGTCGATGCCGATCCGGTCCGCGATGGCCACGCAGATCCCCCCGGCCCACCCGTGGCCGCGCTGGAACCCGAGCGATCGGATCCAGGTGAACACGCGGGCCTCGTGCGCCGTGTCGGCGGCGCCCGGAGACGCGGGCGACGGCACGGCGCCGGCTTCGGGCGCCGTCGTGGCGGTCGTGGATTCGGTCATGTTCCGATCGTGCCGTCTGAGCGAGGGTGCGCTCTATGAGGGACTCCCCTGATCCGTCCCCGAAAGCCGCTCGGCGCCGCACGCAGGGATGCTTACATGGCAGGCATGACCGTGATCCCGAGCGCCGGCGTCCTGGCAGCCGGCTTCGCGCGCGCCGCGGCACCGCTGCGCCGTCCACGCGACATGCTGCTGGCCGGCGTCTCCCGGGGACTGGCCGATCACCTCGGGTGGCGCGTCGGGGCCGTGCGCGTGATGTTCGTCGCCACCACGCCGATGTGGGGCGCCGGTGCGCTGCTCTATCTCTGGCTCTGGGCGCTGACCCCGTTGCAGCCATCCGACGCCCGCGTCACGCGCCGTGCGCCCGTCGCCTGGCTGCTGCTGGCGGTCGCTGCCGTCACGCTCGTGACCAGCCTCGGGCAGCCCGCCGCGCGCGCGACCGTCAACGGCCTGCCGCCCGCCACGCTGCTTCCCGCGTACGCGGCGATCGCCCTCGCGCTCGCGGGCGGCGCATGGTCGGCGGCCATGGACCGCGGCGACCCGTCCCGGGGTCCGGCGCGCGACCTCCTGACGCGTGCGGTCGCGTCGGCGCTCGTGGTGCTCGCCGCAGGGCACCTGCTCGTTGTCGGGCGCAACGGATCGGTGCACCTGCTGTTCCTCGCGCTCGGCTCGTCGCTGGCGGCCCTGCTCGGAGCGGTCGCCCTGTGGAGCCCCGCGCTGATCACGCGCTACCGCGAGCTGCAGGCGGCGCGCGTCAAGAGCATCCGCGACGAGCATCGCGCCGAGATGGCGGCGCACCTGCACGACTCGGTGCTGCAGACCCTCGCGCTCATCCAGAACCGCGCGGGCGCGTCCAGCGAGGCCGGGCGCCTCGCCCGCGCCCAGGAGCGCGAGCTGCGCGCGTGGCTCTACGACGGCGACACCCCGGCCGACAGCGACCTGGCCACCGACCTGCGCGACTACGCGTCGGCGCTCGAGCTCGACTACGAGGTGGTCATGACCGTGGTGTCAGCCGGCACGTCGACCGAGCGCGCGAGCGGCGAGGTCGCCGCGGCCGCCCGCGAGGCCATGCTCAACGCCGCCCGGCACGCCGGCGGCGAGGTGTCGGTGTACATCGAGGGGTCGGTCGGCGCGGTCGACGTGTTCGTGCGCGACCGGGGGCCGGGCTTCGACCCGCAGGATGTGCCCGCCGACCGGCTGGGCGTGCGCGAGTCGATCGTCGGGCGGATGCGCCGGGTCGGCGGCTCGGCCGCGGTGGCGCCGGGTGCGGGAGGGGTCGGCACGCAGGTGCACATCCGGTTCCCGGCCGGAGGCGCGCATGTCTGAGGCCGCGGAGGCGCTGCGGGTCGTGATCGTCGACGACCACTCGATCTTCCGGTCGGGGCTGCGACACGACCTCGACCGCTCGATCGAGGTCGTCGGCGAGGCGGCCGACGTGACGCAGGCCGTCGCCGTGATCGCCGATCGGCAGCCGGATGTCGTGCTGCTGGATGTGCATCTGCCGGCGGGCGACGGCGGGCGCCCCGAGTCAGAGGCCACGGGCGGTGAGGCCGTGCTGCGGCAGGCCGCGCCGCTGTCTCCCGCGACGCGCTTCCTGGCGCTCAGCGTCTCGGATGCCGCCGAGGACGTCGTGCGCGTGATCCGGGCGGGCGCCCGCGGGTACATCACGAAGGGCGCGTCCGGCGTCGAGGTGTCGAGCGCCGTGCGCACCGTCGCCGACGGCGACGCGGTGTTCTCGCCGCGCCTGGCGGGCTTCGTGATCGACGCGTTCGGCGCCGCCGCCGGCGAGACCGCCGCGTCGGACGACGAGCTCGACCGTCTCTCGGCCCGCGAGCAGGAGGTGATGCGCCTCATCGCCCGCGGCTACGCCTACAAGGAGGTGGCCAGCGACCTGTTCATCTCGATCAAGACCGTCGAGTCGCACGTCTCCGCCGTGCTGCGCAAGCTGCAGCTGTCGTCGCGTCACGAGCTGACGGCCTGGGCCTCGGCGCGCCGGCTGCTGTAGCGGCGGCGGCGCGCGCGGCGCCGCCACGGTGCCTCGGCCATGCCGTGCAGCTGCCACGTCGTCACGACCCACCACGCGTGGCGCACGAATGAGCGGGGCGACGTCAACGGCCGGGCCGAGATGTCGACGATCAGCTCCCGATCGCGCAGCACGTTCATCCACGGGCGCACGTGGAACGCCAGGTCGAGGTCGTCGTGGATGTCGCGCCGCTCGCGGTGCACCTCCGCGCTCAGCTCTCGCCACGAGGAGGCGCGCATGGCGAGGTTCGAGCCGAAGAGCGGCGCGTGCCCCAGCAGCGGGGTCAGCCAGGCGTACATCGGGCCGATGTAGAAGCGCCTGCCGATCCAGTCGAGCCACGCCGGGCTGTCGGCGAAGCGCGCATCACCGGTGACGAAGTGCAGCGAGGGGTCTGTGGCGAAACGCCCCTCGATCGTCGCCAGCCAGTCGGGCGGGCACACCGTGTCGGCGTCGATGCGCGCGATCAGGTCGCCGGTCGCCTCGTCATAGCCCGCCGATGCCGCTCGAGGAATACCGGGCACCGGCTCGTGCACCACCCGGGCGCCGAACGCGCGGGCCACCGCGGACGTGTCGTCCTCGCTGCCGTTGTCGACGACGACGATCTCGTCGGCCGGCCGCGTCTGCGCCCCCAGCGCGGCGAGGCAGCGCTCCAGCAGTCGCGCGTCGTTGCGAACGGGCACCACCACGGATATGCGCATGCGCACCGGCTCCTCTCGATTCCTTGGACGATTGTGACCGGGCGCGCAACCCCCCGAAACGGGATTGACGCGCGTGCCAGACTGGGTCAGGTGAGCGACGACCTCGATTTCGCCAGCGCCTACCGCCACGGTTTCGCACGCATCGCGGCGTGCACGATCCCCCTCGCGATCGCCGATCCGGCCACCAACGCCGACCATGTGCTCGCTTCGGCACGCGAGTGCCACGACGAGGCGGTCGCGGTCGCGCTGTTCCCCGAGCTGTGCCTGTCGGGGTATTCGATCGAGGACCTGGTGATGCAGGATCCGCTGCTCGACGCGGTCGAGGCGGCCATCGCCCGCATCGCGCGCGAGTCGGCTGAGCTCATGCCCATGATCGTCGTGGGCGCGCCCCTCGCCCACCGCAACCGCATCTACAACACGGCCGTGATCATCCATCGGGGCCAGGTGCTCGGCGTGGCCCCGAAGTCGTACCTGCCGACGTATCGCGAGTTCTACGAGCGCCGCTGGTACGCGCCGGGCGACGACCAGCGCGGCACGATCTCGGTCGCCGGGTTCGAGGTGCCCTTCGGCCCCGATCTGCTGTTCGAGGCGACGGATGTGCCGGGGCTGACGATCCACGCCGAGGTGTGCGAGGACGTGTGGGTGCCGATCCCGCCGTCCTCCAACGCGGCGCTCGCGGGCGCCACCGTGCTCCTGAATCTGTCGGGCAGCCCCATCACGATCGCCCGCGCGGAGGACCGCAAGGATCTGTGCAAGGCGCAGTCGCTGCGCTGTCTCGCCGCCTACGTCTATGCCGCGGCCGGCATGGGCGAGTCGACCAACGACCTGTCGTGGGACGGCCAGACCATGATCTACGAGGGCGGCAACCTGCTCGCGGAGACCGAGCGCTTCCCCGACGGGCCGCGCCGCTCGGTGGCCGACGTCGACCTCGACCACCTGCGTCAGGACCGCATCCGCCAGGGCACGTTCGACGACAACCGCAGGACGGCCGACCCGCAGTTCCGCACCATCCGGTTCCGGCTCGACCCGCCGAAGGGCGACGTGGGCCTCAAGCGCCACCTCGACCGGTTCCCCTTCGTGCCGGATGACCCGGCCCGCCTCGCGCAGGACTGCTACGAGGCGTTCAACATCCAGGTGGCGGGCCTCATGCAGCGCATGCGCGCGATCGGCGACCCCAAGCCCGTCATCGGAGTCAGCGGCGGCCTCGACTCGACCCACGCGCTGCTCGTCATCGCGCGCGCCATGGACCGCATGGGCCGCCCGCGCAGCGACATCCTCGCCTACACCATGCCCGGCTTCGCCACGAGCGACCACACCAAGTCGAACGCGATCCGCCTGGCCGAATCGGTGGGCGCGACCATCGAGACCATCGACATCCGGCCCGCGGCGACCGAGATGCTCAAGCAGCTGGGTCATCCGTTCGGCAACGGCGAGCCCGTCTACGACGTGACGTTCGAGAACGTGCAGGCCGGCATGCGCACCGACTATCTGTTCCGCCTCGCCAACCATCACGGCGGCATCGTGGTCGGCACGTCCGACCTGTCCGAGCTCTCGCTCGGCTGGGCGACCTACGGCGTGGGCGACCACATGAGCCACTACGCGGTGAACGCAGGTGTCCCCAAGACGCTGATCCAGCACCTGATCCGGTGGGTCATCGCGCACGGCGACGAGCAGGGCGTGTCCCCCGAGGAGGCCGAGGTGCTGCAGTCGGTGCTGGACACCGAGATCAGCCCCGAGCTGGTGCCCGCCGGGCAGGATGGCGAGGTTCAGTCCACTGAACAGACCATCGGTCCCTACTCGCTGCACGACTTCTCGCTGCACCACATCCTGCGCTTCGGCTACCGGCCCTCGAAGATCGCGTTCCTGGCGCAGCACGCATGGTCGGATCCCGAGGCGGGCGAATGGCCACCGGGTTTCCCCGTCGAGGACCGCTACGGCTACGACCTCGAGACCATCGTGAAGTGGGAGCAGGTCTTCCTGAAGCGGTTCTTCGGCTTCGCGCAGTTCAAGCGCTCAGCGATCCCGAACGGGCCGAAGGTCGCCCCGTCGGGCTCGCTCTCCCCCCGTGGCGACTGGCGCGCGCCGTCCGACGGCAACGCGCGCGCGTGGCTCGCCGAGCTCAAGGCCGCCCTGCCCCACCTCGTGGACTGAGCGGCGCCGCGCGGCGGCGGCGTCAACCCCCTGCGGCTCCGCCGCGACCGCTCCTACCCTGACCCCATGGACGGGTTCGCGGCGCTCGACTTCCAGGTCGCGCGCGAGGTGCTGCAGCGGGGTATCGCCGCGCTGTACCTGATCGCGTTCTGGTCCAGCCTCAACCAGTTCCGCCCGCTGCTCGGCGAGCGCGGGCTGCTGCCGGCGCCCGAGCTGCTCGAGTGGGCGGGCTCCTCGCAGCGCGCGTCGAAGCTGCTGCGCCCGACGCTCTTCCGGTGGATCCGGTACACCGACAGACGGCTGGTCGTCCTGTGCGTCTCGGGGATCATCCTGTCGGCTCTGCTCGTCGCGGGTGTGCCGCAGCTCGGCCCGCCGTGGGTGCCCATGCTGTGCTTCCTGGCGCTGTGGGGCGGATACATGTCGATCGTGTCGATCGGCCAGACGTTCTACGGCTTCGGCTGGGAGATGCTGCTGCTCGAAGCAGGATTCCTCGCGGCGTTCCTGGGGTCCAGGGACCAGCCGCCGCCCGTGCACATCCTGGTGCTGTTCTGGTGGCTGGTGTTCCGGCTCGAGTTCGGCGCCGGCATGATCAAGCTGCGCGGCGGACGCGAGTGGCGCGATCTCACGGCGCTGAACTACCACCACGAGACGCAGCCCATGCCCGGCCCGCTCAGCCGCCGCGCGCACCTGCTGCCGCCGTGGGTGCACAAGACCGAGGTCCTGGGCAATCACTTCGCGCAGCTCGTGGCCCCGTGGTTCCTGTTCGCGCCCCTTCTGGGGCTGTGGCTGCCCGACACCGTGCCCCAGATGGTCGGAGCGATCGCGGCGGTCATCCTGATCGGCTCGCAGCTGTGGCTCGTGATCACCGGCAACTTCGCGTGGCTCAACTGGGCCACGATCGTGCTCGCGTTCGCGGCCATCGCCGTGCCCGGGATCGGCGCGGCGGGCGGCGACATCCCGCTCTACTGGCTGATGATCACGCTCGCGGTCACCGCCCTGTACGTCGTGCTGAGCTGGTGGCCTGCACGCAACCTGTTCTCGCGCGACCAGATGATGAACGCGGCGTTCAACCGCTGGAACCTCGCCAATGCCTACGGCGCGTTCGGCACCGTGACGAAACAGCGCATCGAGTGGATCATCGAGGGCACGCTGAGCGACGACCCGCTGGGCGCCGGCCGCGCGCAGTGGCGCGAATACGGCTTCAAGGGCAAGCCGGGCGACGAGCATCGGATCCCCCGTCAGTACGCCCCGTACCACCTGCGGCTCGACTGGCTGATGTGGTTCCTGCCGCTCGGCCGGCACCTCGACGACTGGTTCCGCGCGTTCCTCGTCAAGCTGCTTCAGGCCGACCCGGCCACGCTCAAGCTCTTGCGCCATGACCCGTTCGAGGGCCAGCGCCCGCGCTGGATCCGCGTGGTGTCGTACCGCTACCGCTTCTCCACGCCCGCCGAGCGACGCGAGCACGGCACGGTCTGGATGCGCGACCGACGCCGCGTCATCCTCGATCCGGTGACCCTGCCCGACGGCGCGGACGACTGAGCTCGGTCCTCTGCCGCGTCAGCCGTCGTCGCCGGAGCGGTCGCGCAGGCCGACGCGGTCGGGGATCTCGAACGCCAGGCCCGGAAGCCAGCTGGCCGGAGCGGGCCAGGGTCGCGACGACGGCAGCGCGCCCAGGAGCTGCCGGATGGCCGCATCGCGCGGTGAGCCGGGGGCATGCGCGGGCAGGATGCGGCGCGGCGCGCGGTGGCCGAGCGCGCCGCACCACCAGTGCCGCCAGGTGTCGGGCGCATCCTCGGGCTCGAGCACGATGTAGTAGTCGGGCATGAGGGCTGTGCCTTCGGCGAAGTGCTCGAGCACCTGCCGCACCTCGAGCTCGAGCGTGCCGAGCGTGGAGCGCTCCTCGAAGAGCTCGACCCAGGCCGCGGCGACGTGCTCGAGGGGGTCGGCATCGTGCACGACCCAGGGTCGCGACGCGGCGCGGATGCGATTGGCAGCGAGGGCGGGGTCGCTGTCGCGCAGCGAGAGGGTCTCGACGCCGTCGATGCCCTCGAGGCTGGCGAGCACGCGGTCCGCGGTCTCGGGTGCGGAGGCCGAGCCGACGACGGCGACGATGGTTCCTGTCCCGGTTGTGGAAAGCGAAGTCTCCATGCCTCACTGTACGGCGAAGCGGGCCGCCGGGTCACGAACGGCCCGCTTCACGGGAGCGGCGGGGCGGTCAGCGTCCGTCGCCCCAGTTCTCTCCGCCATCACCGCCGGCGCTCCAGGACGACCGGCCCCAGTCGCCACCCCACGTCGGCTGCTGCCAGCCGGCCTTCTGCCCCCAGTCGTCGTTCACCCAGGGATTGTGCTCGGGCGCCGGCGGGGCGGGCTTCGGGGCGGGCGTGGCGGGCTGCGGGAACGGCGGGATCGGCTGCGGAGCCGACGGGGCGGGCTGCGGAGCCGACGGGGCGGGCTTCGGAGCCGGCGGGGTGGGCTTCGGAGCCGGCGGGGTGGGGCGTCTCCACGCCTCGGCGATGTGCCGAGCGGCCTCTCCGACCTCGTGGCCGAGCTGCCGCGCTTCGTTCGCCGCGTGCTTCGCCTCGGTCGCGACGTCCTCCGCGGCGTGATCGAACGCGGGGCCGATCGCGTCGGTCTCAGCGCGCGCCTCCTCGTGCGCGGTACCCACCGCAGGCGCCTGCTCCGCACGCGTTCGGTCGGCAACGGGGGCGAGGCGCGGAGGCTCGGGCGATTCGGTCTCTTCGCCGGCGGCGGGCTCCTCGTCGGCCGTGGCGACATCCTCGGCGGTCCGCTCGGCGTGAGCCGCCTTGGCGGCCCGCTGCTCTTGCTGCTGCACCTCGGCGATGTAGGCGGTCGCGCCACCGGCCACGAGCACCGCAGCTGCCAGTGCGGCCATCCAGTTCATCTGTGCTGCTCCCGGGTTCGGCCGCGCGGTGATCACACGGCGTACGCCCTCCATGGCACCACACCGATATACCGATCTTCAAGTCGGAGTATGCGAAGCGGCGCTCCGCCCCACGTCGGCGCTGTGCCCTCAGGCCTGGCGGCTCGCTCAGTCGCCGGAGCGTGCGTTGTACACGACGACCGCGCCGTCGATCACCGCGTCGCGGTAGGCGCGGAACACGTCGATCGCCTCGTCGCGGCGCACATCCTGCACGACCCGGATGCCGCGCGCTTCGAACGCCTCGGCCCACTCGGCGATCATCGGCCCCTCGTCGAAGGTGGTGAGCTCCTCAAGTTCCGGCCCCGAGCCCGCGATGACGAGTGTGCGGATCCCCGACCACATGGCCGCCCCGTAGCACTGCACGCACGGTCGCCAGTTGACCATGAGCTCGAGTTCGGGTGCCCCCTCGCGGCCGAGGTCCCACGCTCGCAGGCGCGCCTGCGCCATGCCGAGCGCCGTCACCTCGGCGTGCCCCGAGGAGATGTTCGTGGCGAGTACGACGTTGACGCCCACCGAGACGATGCGCCCGGTGGCGGTCTCGGCGACCAGGGCGGCGAAGGGACCGCCGTTGCCTTCGCGCCAGTTGCGGTCGGCGAGGCGGTTGACGAGGGCCATGCGCTCGTCACGGCTCGGGATCACGTCGGGCACGTCCGCGAGCTCGTCGCGGATCCATGCGGGCAGTGAGATCGTGAAGCTCGTGGAGAGCGGCGGGAACTCCATCGCGTCAGTCGTCGCTCTTGGCGAAGACCGCGCGCAGGATGAAGAACACGATGATCGCGACGACCGCGACCACTCCCACCTTGGCGATGAAGAACATCAGCCGGAAGAGCGCTTCGACCAGCCACCAGGCGATCACGACGGCGAGGATGACGCCGAGGATGGTCCAGATCGAGCCCTTCTTCATGTGCCCACCCTATCCATGCCGTGGCGGCATCCATGCGGTGGCGGCATCGATCGCTGACGGCATCGACCGCGCGGCGTCGACCGGGGCGACGCGAGGCCCTTTGACGATACGACGCGAGCCGGCGCTCGCGCGTTCACACCGGAGCGTCGATCTCCCGTCTCACTCCGGCCTGGATGACGCGGCTCCATCCGTGAGGGGTCTGCTCGACGCGCAGCTGCGCGGGGATCTGCTCCTTCATGGCGTCGACGTGGCTGATGATGCCGACGGTGCGGCCGCCCTGGCGCAGCTCGTCGAGGGTCCGCATCGCGGTGTCGAGGGTCTCGGCGTCGAGCGACCCGAAGCCCTCGTCGATGAACAGTGTGTCGAGCCGGATGCCGCCCGCGCGGCTGGTGACGACCTCGGCCAGCCCGAGGGCGAGGGCGAGCGACGCCAGGAAGGTCTCGCCGCCCGACAGCGAGTGGGCCGGGCGGGCGCGGCCGGTGAACTGGTCCATGACTTCGAGCCCGAGACCCGAGGCCGCTCCGCGCGCCGCGAGCGCGTCGCTGTGCTGGAGGCGGTAGCGCGCCCCGGACATCTCACCGAGCCGGATGTTGGCGGCCGAGACGATCTCCTCGAGCTCGGCGGCGAGAACGAAGGTCTCGAGCTTCATGCGCTTGGTGTTGTGGGCGCGTCCCGCGATCGTGTCGGCGAGGCGGCGGATCTCAGCGGCCTCGGCGGCGAGGTCGGCGATCTCCGTGTGCGCGGCGGTGATGCGCTCGGCCGCCTGTTCCAGGGAACGGGCACGCTGCGCGGCCTCCGTGTGCACCTTCACTGCGTCCGACCACGCGGCCTTCGCGCTCTCCACCTCAGCGGCGCTCTGCGCCGTGTCGACGGGCTCGTCGGGCAGCGCCTCCAGCTCGAGCTCCATCAACGTGGCCTTGACGGAGCCGAGTGCCGTCTCGTGCTCACGGATGCGGGCCTCCAGTGCGCCGCGCTCGGCGGCGTCGCGGAGGGCCGCGAGTGCGTCGGCCGGTGAGCCGAAACCGGCGTCGTCGACCGCGCTCTGCAGCAGGTCGGCGGCGTCGGCCGCGGTCGCCTCGGCTCGTGCCGCCTCGCGCTGGGCGTCGGCATAGGCGGCGGCGCGGGCGACGAGCCGCTCCTCGGCGCGGATGCGCTCGGCGACCGAGTCGGCCGCGCCGCGCGCCTCCGCCACCGCAGCGCGGTTCCTGTCGAGCGCCTCCTCGGCCGCAGCGATCCGCGCCTCGAGCTGGGTGCGCTCGGCGATGAGCGCCTCCCGGCGACTCCCCTGCTCGCGAGCCTCGGCGTCGAGCGCTGCCCGCGCGGCGGCCAGTGCGTCCTTCTCGCTCGCGGCGGCCTCGGCGGCGGCGAGCTGCTCGCGCGTGGCTGAGAGCTCGGCCTCGATCTCGGTCGCCTCGCGCCCGCCGGCGTCCTTCTGCGCGTCCGCGTGGGCGCGGTCGCCCTTCGCGAGCGCGGCGTTCGCGGCCTCATACGCCGCTGCCGCCTCCGCCCTGGCCGCGTCGGCGGTCTCGATATCCTCGGCGGTGACCGCATCGTCGCCGCGGGCGGCGGGGGCGGGATGGCTGGTGGATCCGCAGACGGCGCACGGCTCATCGTCGGCGAGCTCCGCGGCGAGCTCGCCGGCCATGCCGGCGAATCGGCGGCGCTGCAGGTCGGCGAGGTGTGTCTCCGCCTCGTCCTTGAGCCGCTTGGCCCACTGCAGCGCCTCATACGCCTGGCGCTGGGCGTCGGCGAGCTGCGGAAGGGATCGTGCCGCCGTCAGCTGCGCCTCGAGCTGCGCGGCGACGGCACGTGCGGACTCAGCGGTCGCGGCGAGGGCGGTGGCTGCGTCGAGGGCATCCTGGACGCGCTTCTGCTCTGCGGGCAGGGTCCTCCCGCGTTCGTCGAGCTCTGCGGTGTCGGCGACGGTCGCCGCGAGTTCGTCGCGGAGGGCGTCGAGCGCCACGGCGTCAAGGTCCAGCCGCGCTTCGATGTCGCGGAGGGGGCGCCATGCTCCGATGCGCTGCTGGGCCTCGGTGACGAGGGCGTCGAGGGCGTCCGCGTCGGAGTGGTCATGCCCCTCCGCGTCCCAGGCTGCGCGGGCGGCGCCGAGCACCTCCGTCGCGGCTTGTACGGCGACGAGCGCCCGGGTGGCTGCGTCGCGGGCGCCGCGCACGGACTCGGCACGCTGGGCGGCATCGCGCTCGGCACGGGCCGCGTCGATCTCGCCCGCACGCGATTCGAGGGCCTCGAGCGTGGCGCGTGCGGCGTCGCGTCGCTGCTGCTTGTCGCGCTGCGCGGTGCGCTCCGCGTGGGCGGCTTCCGCCGCGCGGAGTGTCTTGGCGGCGTCTCGCTCGGCGGCGTCGGCGCCTTCGGCGAGATGGCGGGCCCGCAGGGCGGCGCGGCCGATCCGGTCGATCCGGTCCGGGAGCGACAGGGCGGCGCCCTCTTCCGGCTCGATGATGTCACCGGCGATCGCACCGGCGTGGTCGAGCTGGACCTCGAGCGACTGGCTCTCGCTCTCCACGCGGGCGAGGGCGATCTTGCGCCGTTCGTCCAGGGCCTTCTCGTACTCCTCGAAGCGCTTGGTGCCGAAGAGGGTGCGCAGCAGCGCCTGACGCTCGTCGTTCTTCGCGAGGAGGAACCGGGCGAAGCGACCCTGCGCGAGCAGGATCACCTGGAGGAACTGCTGCTGGGTGAGGCCGATGACCTCGTCGATGAGGGTCGCGACGTCGACGGGCCGGGCTGCCTGCCAGTCCCAGTCGTCGCCGTCGCGCACGCCCATGCGGGCTTCGGCCTTCTGCAGCGTGAAGCCGTCGCCGCGCTTCTTCGGCCGCAGGTAGTCGGGGCTGCGTTCGATGCGCCAGGTGCGACCACCGGTGGTGAACTCGAGGGCGACCTCGGTGGCGTCCTCGGGCTCCGAGTGGTCGCTGCGCAGGCGCTTCTCGCCGTCTTCGTAGCGCGGGGCGGAGCCGTAGAGGGCGAAGCAGATGGCGTCGAGGATGCTCGACTTGCCGGCGCCGGTTCGGCCGGCGATCAGGAAGATGCCGTCACCGGCGTAGGCATCGAGGTCGACGATCTGGCGCGAGCGGAAGGGGCCGAAGCCCTCGATCTCGATGCGGTGGATCTTCACGCCGACACCTCGACGGCTTCGTTCTCGGACACTCGGTGCGTCGCGACGAGGTCGGCGATGAGCCGACTCTCCGCCTCGGAGGGACCCTCGCCGTCGCGCACATGGGTGAGGAAGGTGTCGATCAGCTGGTCGTCGGCGACGGCCTTCTGCACGCGGGCGCGGTAGGTGAGTCCATCGTCCTCGCGGCGGCTCTGCGGGTCGGGCTGGATCGTGGCGCAGTAGGGGAAGCGCTGCTGCAGCCGGCGCATCGGCTCGGGCTGCGGCGTGGCGTCGGTCAGCACCGCGCACACCCACGCGTCGAGGTGGGCGTCATGCTCGGGCAGGGTGAGCAGCTCGTCGAGCGTGCCGCGCAGCGTGACGAGGGTGCGCGGCACGGGAAGCTCGAGCCACTCGACGCCGGCCAGGCCGTCGGCGCCGAGGTCGACGAGCCACGAACCGCGCGGCTTGTTCTCCTCGCTGAAGCTGTAGTGCAGGGGTGCGCCGCAGTAGCGCACGTTCGGAGCGAGCTGGTTGCGGCCGTGGATGTGCCCGAGGGCGACATAGTCGGGCCCGTCGAACGCCGACAGCGGCACGACGTCGAGCGATCCCTGCCGGATCTCGCGCTCCACTCCCTGCGACGGCTCGACGCCGGCGGCGAAGCAGTGCGACACCACGATCGAGCGGCCGCCGCGCCGTGTTCGATCGGACCCGATGAGTGCCATGGCGTGCGCGATGGCCTGCTCCTGAGTGCGCAGCTCGGCGCCCGGCCAGACTCCGCGCACGATGATCGGCTCGAGGTACGGGATGCCGTAGACGTGCACGGGCCCGTGCTCGTCCTGGAGCGTCACGGGGGTCCCCACGCTGGCCGGGTCGGTGACCACGTGGATGCCGTCGCGCAGCAGCGGCGCCATGAACCCGAGGCGGGCGGCGTTGTCGTGGTTGCCGCTCGTCAGCACGATCTGGGCGCCCGTCGCGCTGATCTCGCGCAGCACATCCGTGAGCAAGGTGTAGCACGCCGCGGCAGGCGTCGCCGAGTCGAACACATCCCCCGCGATCACCACGACGTCCACGTCGTGCTCACGCACCTGCTCGGTCAGGGCGCCCAGCACGCCGCGCAGCGCCTCGAGCGTCGAGTGCCCGTGGAACGACCGACCGATGTGCCAGTCCGAGGTGTGCAGGATCCGCATACCCCCACGGTAAGGAGGGGCTCGGACATTGCCGGGAAGCACCGCCGCAGAGCGCGTGGGTCGAAGCGCGACCGGTGGACGCGACACCTCTGAGGCCGCTCACCCTCGACCGACAGCGCGTCGCTGCGCCGTCGCCCGGACCCGGGCAATCACCCCGTCCTGCCCGACTACTGAGACCCCCGACCGCACAAAGACTTCTCTGGGCTGTAAAGTCAGCGCGTCCTAATGCACCTCGGCGGAGGTAATTGTGAGGATACATGCCCACTTTCAACACGCCTTCCTCCAGCCGGCAGGCGCCGCCGATCGAGCACGTTGCCGAGAAGACCTCGGCGCCGAGAGCGTTTTTTAGCCGCTCGATGTCCCGCAAGACGGGGACAATTACCGCTGTTGTAGCGCTCGCATTCGGGCTCGGGCTCGGAGCCGCGTCGCAAGGGGGCGCAGTACACGAACTTGCGGACGCGGAATCCCAGGTCAACACGCTTCAAACCGACATCATCGAGGTCCAAACGGAACTCGATGAGCAATCCGAGCGTGCCGAGCAAGCGCACGCCCAACAGCAGTCGCTCCAGACCGAGCTCGCGAACGCGGAAGACCGTGTGCGCGAGCTTGAGGAGAGCGCCACGACGACGCAGGCCGACATAGCGTCACGCGACACGCGCATTGCAGAGCTGGAGGCAGAGGCGGCCGGTCGGCAGGTCGACACGACCCCCGCTGCTCCCGCTGCTCCCGCCGAGCGAGCAGCACCTGAAGCGCAGCCGGCGCACTACCAGAACTGCTCCGCCGTGCGCGCCGCAGGTGCGGCACCGATTCGGACGGGCGACCCGGGCTACGGTCCACACCTCGATCGCGACGGCGACGGAATCGCGTGCGAGTGATCCCCCCGGCACCGGCGCGTGGCGACAGCGCGCTCCCGGCTGGTCTCTCGACGCCGGCAAGCTCGGTGATATCCGAGTGCTTGCGGACTCAGGCACGTGCTCCGCACCGATCACCGATCTCCCGGATGCTCGGTCGGTCACCACTCACGAGCGAATCCCGCCCGTGGTACCTGGGGGCTCTCGGCGAACTCTATGTCGCCGAGAGGCTAGAAAGCCTCGGACCGGAGTGGCTGGTCCTGCACTCCGTCCCGATCGGCACGCGCGGCAGTGATATCGATCACGTCATTGTGGGGCCATCCGGAATCTTCACGATCAATAGCAAGTTCCACGAGGGAGCAACAGTCTGGGTCGGTTCGAGGCGGGTGCTCGTTAACGGACAGAAGACGGATCATCTCCGCAACTCTCGATATGAGGCGAAGCGCGTTTCGGCGATCCTGGCAGATGTGGCGAGTGCCCCGGCGGTGCCGATCGTTGCGATCGTCGGTGCTCGTCAAATCACCATCCGCGAGCAGCCCGGCGACGTGGCGGTGATGCGAGCCGATCGGATGGTCCGTTGGCTATCGTCGCGCCCGGCGACGTTGGATCCGGCCACGCAGGCCTCTCTCGTCGGCGCCGTAGCGGACCCGAATCGCTGGGGTAGCCCCACGCACGCACCCGCAGATCTTGAGGCGTTCGCGATGCTGCGACGAGAAGTACGTGCCGCGCGCCGGGTGCGGCTCGCGTGGGTGGTCGCTGCCCTGCCTGGCGCGTTGCTCCTTGCATCGCTGCTGCCGACCGTCGTGAGCTCGATCGTGCACGTCGTCCTGCATTGATCCGCACTCACGTCGCCCCGACCGCCGGGCTCGTCTGACGGTGCCGCTACGTTCGATCCATGCCGTCCGATCCGAGCCTGCATCGCGCGACCGAGTTCACGTACCAAGGGGCGACGCTCATCTGGGAAGCCCGCGGATCCGGCGACCCGACGTTCGTGCTCGTCCACGGCATCGGGATGGGCCGGACGGTCTTCACGGGGTTGGCGGAGCTGCTCGCGGCGCAGGGGCGGGTCATCGCCATCGATCTGCCTGGCTATGGCGAGGCGCCCGAGCCGCCGCGCACGCCGACGGTCGAGAGACTCGCCGACATCGTCGCGGCTTTCCTGGGCGACCAGACCATCCGCGAGCCCGTGCTCGTCGGACACTCCATGGGCACGCAGGTGATCGTCGAGGTCGCTGCGCGCCATCCCGATGTCGACCCTCGGCTCGTGCTGCTCGGTCCGACCGTCGAGGAGGGGCAGCGCCGCGCCCTTACCCAGCTGCGCAAGCTCGCACGCGACCTGATTGACGAGAGCCCACGCGTGCTGTTTGTGGGCGCCCGCGAATACCTGCGCGCCGGGCCGAACCTGCGGCTGAAGATGCGCGCGATGCTCGTCCACAGGCCGGAGCTGACCTACCCGCGTGTCGAAGCCGAATGCCTCGTGCTGCGCGGCGAGACCGACACCGTCGCGCCGCGCGAGTGGTGTGTCCGGGTGGCATCGACGCTTCCCCACGCACGTCTCGCCGAAGTGCCCGGCAGCGGTCACGAGACCATGATCAAGGACCCGGATCCCGCCGCCGAGCTGATCCTCGAGTGGCTGGGGATAACTTCCGGGCCCGAGTCGGGATGATCCATACCGTGGGGACATGCTGTCCCGCTCGTGCTCCGTCGTCGCTGCCGCCCTGCTGCTTGCCGCGCTGACCGGATGCACCGGCTCCGGGCAAGCGCCCCCTTCTCCTTCACCAACGGGGTTCGCGAGCGAGGAGGAGGCGTTCGCGGCGGCGGAAGAGACGTACCGGGACTACACCGCGCGCTTGAATGCCTACTTCGCTGGCGACCGAAGCTATGAGCCATCGCAGTACTTAAGCGGCTCGGCCCTGAAGGAAGAAGAGGCCGTCCTCGCCAGCATCCGGGAGCAGGAAGCGACGGTAGACGGGCAAACGGTCATTCGATCGTTTGAGCACGTCGAAGCAACCTCGGTGGAACACGCTTGGAGTGTCACGCTCGTCGCGTGCCTCGATTACTCGGGGACGCGGATCCTCGACGCCGTCGGAGAAGACATCACGCCCCCTCGCGACGAGCTGGTGCCTCTGAGGGTGCGGGTGGCGACGATGGGGGGCGATGACCTCAAAATCGTCAAGAGCGAAGTGATCGGCGAGCCAACATGCGCCTAGCGTTCCTCGCCGCTGCGGTGGCTCTCGGCCTTTCATTGGCAGCGGTGTCGCCTCCGGCTGACGGAGCAGTGCAAAGCTGCGGTCAAGCTGGAGCCCTGACCGGTTGCCCCACTCTGAACGACCCGCAGAATGACGGGAACACCCTGACCGTGGGCGGCAGCGTGCAACAGCAATCCGGCGAAGACACGCACGACC